>JBBQRJ010000024.1:0-21216 GCA_038214955.1 Aggregatilineales bacterium
TAGAAGGCTTGCATCGGTTGATATGTCGTTTCGCTTGCAAGCGTATCTATCACCGTTAGGCTGTCTACATCTCCCGACACAGTGAACAACTGAGCGAACACCCACCCCATCGAATCGCTGTCCGGGATTTGAATACGCAGCCATGTGCCATCGTCGTTGCGCCCGTTGATGATCACGGTTTCGCCGCTCGACAGAGACCCCGCGATACTGCCGTTCGTGCTTGGCGATGTGCGAATATTAGCACCGCCATTGGAAGTCGCTTCCAGCGTGACACCTTCGGAACTAACGCCGCCCGCGTTCTCAATTTCAACATCGCCAAATAACAGGAAAGTTACATTTTGACCGGGCAGCGCATCGGGCAAATTCGCCTGAATCTGCATCAAGGCGACACCCCAGATGTCCTGCTCTAGATCAAGCTGACGGAGACGCAGCGTCTGCAAATCGCCCACGTTGACGAGATCGCCCTGCTGCTCAAACGCGAAATCAGTCACCCCTTCACGGGGAGTCGCTTGCATCGAGATGTTGCCATAACAGGCTTGATTACGTCCCGTCGCTGAACAAGCGTTTTGGACGGTGTCCAGCGCATCTTGGACAATATCAGCACAAGTGGTATTTTGTGCAAATCCAGTGGAAAAACAAAGCAGCACAAATAGGTAAACAGCTTTGCGTAACGCCTTCATATGAAATTCCTCTCAAGAAACACCAAGTTACTGTAATCCAAGTTGTCACTAATGGCAACCGGTGTTTCATGCGGGTAGGACTCATGCGGTACAGGAGTCCTACCCGGCGAAATTTAACTGTTATCGTTATCGTATGTGGCGTAGATGATAATCTGGAAATCCTGAGTTACGCCGTCCAAGCGGACAACACGCAGCGTATAGGTTTGTGTGCTATACGGGCAAACCTGCTGACTGCTATGTCCAACCACGCCTTGCCCCTCGAAATAGACCTCGCGGATATTGTCTACGTCCCACCGAATATTCGTGCATTCCCCTATTTTAATGTTCATGTTATCGGCACGGAGATTGGGTCCAACCATGCCAAGCGCGACAGTCGGCGTAACCGTAGCGGTAGCGGGTCGGCGGGTCGGTGTATTGGTACTCAGGCGAAACGGCACATTCAACGACTGTCCCGCGACAATGCGGCGTACATCGGTGATGCAGTTGCCCTGTGCTAATTCATCGAGCGAAACCCCTGCACGTCCCGCAATGCCAGACATGGTATCGCCCGATTGAATAGTGTAGCGTGCCGTCCAATCCGCACGAGGCGTACACGTTCCCTCTTGAGTCGCCGCTGGCGTGGCTGTTCCAGCCGACATCGCTGTGGCACCCGGCGTCACATCCAGAGGTGGCGCAACATTGATCAACCGATCTAACATGCCAATCGGCGCGGTATCTACAGCAATAGTATAGGGGCGCAATCCCGACGGAGGTCCGGTTGTGTCTAAGCCATCGTCACCACCGCCCAAACGCACGCCGATTTCGCTGCCCTGTGGCACGATGCGCGTTTCGCCAAATGCCGTGACAACGCCCAAGCCTTCGACCATCGCCAGTTTCATGCTGCCAAACGGTTCAGCGACGAGTAATGCGGTAGACGACAGCGTAATATCTGCGCCATTGATGTTCATCGTCACCTGCTGCCCTGTCGGAGATTGTATGAGCAAACCCGAAGGCGCATTATCACAGGAGGTGCTGGTCAAATTCGTGTTGACGCGCACAATATTGAGGTTGGGGTCAACCGCGTCTAGCGTGGTATCGCCAAACAACAAGAAGGTCACGTTTTCGCCGGGGAGTGCGTCGGGCAAGTTGACCTGCGCTTTGAGTACCGCGACACCCCATGCCCCTGTAGCTGCATTATACGGCGTCGTGCTGATCCGGCGTATATCGCTCAAACCAATAATGTCGCCGGACTGTGCAAAAGTTAATGGCGAATTCACCGCGAATTCTACGTTGACAATGGTATTGCCGTAACATGCTTGATTTCGTCCCAAGCCATCGCACGCGAAACCTACAGCGGTTGTTGCCAGCGTAACCAGATTAGTGCAGTCTGCACCTTGAACAGCGGGCGCACTATCGGCAGGAGCAGCAACCAGAAACAGGGTGCAAACAAGGCTCAAAAGTACGAGGTGCAACAATCGATTTAAGCGCATCTAACCCCCTACGTAATTGAATGTTTCATATACTATATGCAAAAGTACGCAGGAGGGCAACCGAAATTCCGAGAAACGTAAAAGTTCCGGTTACAGCTTGTCGTAAACCTGATGCAAGTCACGCGACATGGTACGCGACAACGCGGCAACCTGTTCGCCTGTTTCCCGCAACCGCTGGCTGAGTACCTTGATCAATTCGAGTGATAATTCCGGGTATTCTTGCATCAACGCGACCAGAGGTTCATAGCGTAAACGCAAGGTGAGGGTTTCCGTCAGCGCCAGCGCAATCGTCGTCGCGGGGCTGTTGTCGAACAGCGTTGCCTCGCCAAAATACGAGCGTGTTTCGAGGGTGCTTAAACGAGCAGACTTTTTTGTCGCCTTGTTGAACCGCTCGACGCCCACTTTGCCGCTCACGATGACGTACAATTTACCGCCGGGACTTCCCTCATCGAAAATGACCGTATTTTCGGGGAACAGTTCTTCATCGCACACATTGGCGAGAACTTTCAACTGGTTAACCGTCATCCCCTGAAAGAACGGGACGCCTTTCAAGAACACTACTTTTTCAACAGCAGACAGCATTTTCCCCTCGCGTTGTGCATCAACTATCGTTTGACCTTTGATCATACGCCGCGTCGCGTCCATCGCAATGAGTACATCTTCCGATGTTTCGTGGCTGCGTCCCTCTAACAACCGTTCCACTTCCGCCCGTGTGAACGGTTGATCTGGTTTAGCAGGTTCAGTGGAATCACCCTCTGCCAGCATCCCAAGCAGATTCACACTGCGTTTACGAGGGGACGCTTTCACATCAGCCGGCGTCATTTCCCCTAGTGTAAACGCGGTAATCGCACGAAACCAGGGATTACAATCGTCGCGCATCAATTCGGTGAACACCTGACGCACGGTTGGCATACTGAGGTTGTACTTCTGACGACCTAACCGCGCCCGTTCATGATCGTTCACGGTAGGGTCACACAGGGGGGCTAACATCGACGCCATTGACGGCGGGATCATCGTCTCTAGCGCCTCAATCGCATTAGCGCGTACATGCCCTTCGCGGCGTGTCAGCGACTCGCGCACCACATTGACCTGTGCAGGCGCGTACATGGCGCTAATCATATCGAAGATGTCTTCTAACAGGTCGTTGCAATACTCGTAGATGGTAGATTTCAGAATGCTAACGCTCGACATCGTATGGAAAGACTCAAGGGGAAACAGTCGGTTCAGGTGAATATAAATATCTTCGATGTCCTCTGCAATGGCGTCGTGAATCTGACTTTCGTACTCATCCCGACGGATCCGCGCCAGCGGAAGCAAGCCCATTTTGCGCGTATTTCTGTCCATCGATTCTGCCAGTGGCTTTAAAGCGGGCAAAATATGATCGCCGTGCTTGGTCAAGGCTTCAACCGCCGCATCGCGTACTGTCCGGCTTTGGTCTTGCAGCGCGGCTATCAAAATGGGCGTGCTGATTTGCCGGTCAATGCGTCCGGCAATGCGAACGCACGCCAACCGGGTACGCACGATGTGATCGTTCAGCAGCAACCGCAGTTTGCCCGCCAAGTTGCCAACATACCCCGACGGCACATCAATACGGCTGACGACCATTTCCAGCGACATCACCGCGTCCAGATGCACCGATTCCACCGGGTCGCCCAAACAGTTCAGAAGCATCTCCAGATACTGCGGATTCGTGACCCGTCCTAATGCCGACGCCCCAAGCGAACGCAAACGCGGATCGTGACTGTAGACCAAACGCGCCAGCGCCGCCCGTGCCACATTTTCATGAGGCGTTCTCAGAAGCACGGGAATCACCTGTGCGCGGATTTCTTCGTCTGTGTCATCCAGTAGAGCGACTGCTGCTTCTAAATAATCGGCATCTGGCGGTGAAGCCAATGTCTCTAAACCGAGTAAGGCGCGTTTACGGATACGCCAATCCTGATCTTTGAGTAAATCGACATACAATCGGCGAGTCGAATCTCCGCGCACATCCGAATCGACCAGCACATCCAGCACCGCCGCCCGCAAATCAGGCTCGGCATCATGCAAAATCGGCTCTAGCAGTGGGATGGCATCTTTACCCAACCCTTCGAGCAGCAGACTCACCGTAATAATCACCGAGTTAGGGTCATTGCGATCCGTCAATTTCGTTTTCAGGTAATTGATCGTCGCCATATCGTTGAAGTTGAGATTACCAGCGGAGCGCAAAATCAATGAATAGTTTTCGCGTTCCAGCATATTGATCAACGCCCTACCGTACATGCGCCGCACGATCAATGCGCCGAGCAAATAGCTGATTGCGGGTAAACCGAGCAAAACGGGTAAGAACCAGTACGCGCCGACGATCTGAGGCAGGAGCAGCATGACGCCCGCAATCATCGTGCCGAACGGCACAATAATCCCGTTGATTGAGGCACGCGCCCGCCCTTTGACCTGTGCGGGGACAGCGTTGTAGAGCAAATCATCGGTGATCGCCCTGAATGCGACGTTGAGCGTCCCTACGTTGAAGAACGCCAGTCCTGCCACCCATAACGCGCCGGGATAAGCGATCATAAAGCCGCTGACCGCCAGCGTCGTGATGGGGAAAATCAAACTGGTATTCCCCACGCCCACCCGTGACACGATCCGGCTGTAGAGGAACAACTGAATCGGCAGCACGATCAAACCGCCTAATGCGGTCAACGCGCCCGTGAAATTGGAAATTCCTTCGGTAGTTTGCAACTGACTGCTAAATGCTTGTGCCGACTCAAAATTGAGTACCGTCGATACGATGATCACCAGCACCGCCGTCACCGCCATCGCCCTTAAGAACGGCGTATTGCGTACAAAACGAAAACCTTCACGCACATTCTCGATGTAAGACGGACGTACCGCGAGAGGATCAATCGGCGCGGGCAGTTGATTCGCCGGGAGCGAACGCGGTATTATGGTTACGACCAGCGCCATGCACCCGAACGCGACGCCCCACAGCAGGAGAATCTCTTTTTCACCCAAAATCGAATTGAGCAGCGGCACTGTCAAACCCGCGACGATCACTGCCACGCGCAAAACGGAAAACAAAATCGGCAGGGCGCGTTTTGCCGACTGCGTGTCGAAAAAGCTGGCGATATAAGTTCCCAAATGAATGCTGACCGTCTCGATCAACACGCGGAACAGCAAATATAGATAAATAAAAGCGATGCTGGTATAGCCAAATTCAAGGAGAAGGTATCCGATGGCAATGCCGACCAAGCCGATCATCACAATGCCGATCATCACCCGTGAATGCGGGTAGCGATCCACGAATGCCGAATACAGCATCATGGTGATGATGATGGCTATCGCATCGCCAATGAACACGTAAGGCAGTAAATCGACGCCTACCTGTGCGACAAACGCCGCCGGAATCACGATTTGCGCCCATGTAATGCCCAGAATGAAGAAGAACACAACGGCGCTCAACAACAGCAACCGCCGCTCTTCTCCACGTTTAATATTTAAAACATTGCCTACAAACCCGAACACAGGTTATCCTGTCCGCACTATGAGCCAAACTATTCTTTTCATCGACCTTGACGGCACGATCATGGTCAACCCATTTTTAAGCGCCGTTTTCCCCTATTTAGAGGAACGGCTTGCGCCTGATCTCACCCGTGAGTTTCTCGCGGAGCAGCAAATCCGTTTAACACAGCCCAACGCCGATCCGGTTTGGATCATGGATTGGGACAATATTTGCGAAACCGTCGTTCGCCGTCACGGATGGGAAATGCCCGCCCGCGTCTGCGATCTGGTCGTAGAGTACAGCCGACCCCCTTACATTTCCTTAATCGATAACGCTGATCACATTCTACGCCAGATTGTGAGTGAAAAGCGTACATTGATTGTCGCATCAATGGGGTTAAGCCGCTATCAGATGCCTGTGTTGAAGGCGCTTGGCTTGGCAGACCTGTTTGACGACTTCCTTATGCCTGATCTAACAGGGGTGCTTAAGACCGATGCTCGCTTTTACGCCCGTTATGCCGGGTCAGACGCGCTCAAAATCAGCGTGGGGGATCATGTGACGGATGATGTATTACGCCCACAAGCGTTTGGCTTTCGCACGATTTTCAAGTCGCCTCACCCGCCGGATGATGTGCAAGCAGATATTGTAATCAGCGATTTAAGCGAACTTCCAAAAGCTATCGAAGCACTGGAAGCACGGAATCTATCTTCGTAGGGACTCCCAATGGCGCGTCCGTTTCCAACCCCGAATAGGGCGAACGCCCCGTTGCGCGTCCCTACAAATGAACGGAGAGACTCACGGCTTACGCGCCCAAACACCCGCGCTGAATTCGCTTTTGCATAATCGCGCCAACCGCATCCGGGCTGAAATGCTGGCGAATGTGCTGTGCCGCCCGTTCGCCTTTTTGTCGGGCATCGTCGGGGTTCTCATGCACGGCGACCATATATTCCGCCGCTTGTTCGATGTCGGGTTCAGCCCAGGTCATGCCGGGTCGAAAGTGCTGGAGCATTTCGGGGCGGTAGCGGTGATCTTCCGGTTGAACGCCGCGCAGTTTGTAATCGACCCAGTAGCTGTTTTCAGGCGTCATAAACTCCAACACGCCCGAATATGCCGTCCCGATCACGGCTTTACCCGCCGCCATCGACTCTGCCATTGCCAAGCCGAACGCTTCAGCGCGGTGCAGCGACACAAAACAGTCGATGTTGTGAATCAGGTCGTGCATTTGCTGGCGCGTATACGTCTCGGTGATCAAGCGTCCGCCCACGCTTTCCAGTGTTTGCGCGAGGGCTGCTGTCAATTCGGGGAAATATGCGCTGTGCTGCACCTTGATCAACAGGATCGGCTTATCCGCCGCGTTCGATTCACCAAATGCCTGTCGATACGCTTCAATAACGCTCCAGGGGTTCTTACGCCCATCGCCTGACCCCGCGCTGAATGTGAACAGGAACACTGTGCGGTCAGGCGGCAGGTTGAATGCCTCGCGCCCCACTGTTTGCGGTAACAGTTCAATGGGGTGCGGCACGACAATCACCGGATTATCCGTAGCGCCTACAAAACTGTCGCGCACAAACCCCGATGGACACCACACCTCATCCACCTTGTTAAATTCGCTATACCATACTTCCGGCACTTCCGGCATTTCCCAAACCCACAGCGCCATTGTGTAGCGATTTGCGCGAATTTCCGCCAGCCGCTCATCAGGGAACGTGGGGAACAGATGCAAGTTGTAGCACAGCAAGTTCGCCGGGTAAATCATGCCGGTTGGCAGTCCGTCATAATCGACATCATTTCCCGGCACGTCCCGATACATCGGATACGGGAACAGCAATTCGTTGTAGGAGAAAGCAACCCCGCGTTGACGGAGCGCCTGTACCGACGTGCGTGCCGTCTCACTCAGGCTGCCTTCTCCGGTTAAATCCCCGAACACGTTGACACCAACACTCATGGACGGAAATCCTCTGGCAAGCCGTCAAGGTCGTTGATCAACGCGCCGTCGTTCAGGTCGTCTTCAGTCGGCGTGATCAATTCGACGGGGATTTCAACGAATGCGGGGACAGCGTTGCCGCGCAAGATTTCTAGCCCCGTGCGTACCGCATCCGCGCCCATCGAACTGGGGATGTATAGCAGTCGCATATCGACGTTGTTTTCGAGCAGAAGCCGCGCTAGTTCTGTACTCTGATCTCCGATGGCGGGAACAGAGGGGCGTCCTGCTTCAAGCAAAATCTCGAATGCACGGGCGGAAATGTCACCGTTATACGTCCAGATGCCATCAATGCGCGGGCTGGTGTTGAGGACATCCCCCATGCGGCTCTCAATAATTTCCGGGTCAAAGTTCGTGGGGTATTCGCCAGCCGCCACAATCCCTTGATAACTGCCGAATCCTGCGGTTGCTCCCGCCTTGCGCCCGTTATCCGAGAGCGTTGCGTCAATTGCGTTCAACCTCACGAGTGTGCCTTCGCCGTCCATCGCCGCGACCAATTCTTGCGCCATGATGCAGCCGACCTGAAAATCATCGACACCAATAAACGTCACATAATCAGGCGTTGCCATGCGATGCTGAATCATCACAACCGGGATACCCGCTGCCCGCGCATCGGCAATGGCACTTTCCAGTAACGCCATGTTCGAGCGTTCAATTGGCTCTAGCAGGATAAGGTCAACCTCTCCCTCAATCCATTCACGGATGGTGCTAGACTGATTTGCTAAATTACCTTCGGCGTTCACAACCTCAAACGCTTCGATGTCCTCGTTGAGGCTGGCTTCATAACGCGCCCATGCCGCGATGTTCGCGCTGCGTGCGTCGTCAGAGGCTTGGCTGTAACCTATGGTATAGGGTGCCTCTGCGAGATACTCAGCCGTATCGATCAACGTAGAGGGCATCAAGAAACCTGCCGCTGTGGGTACGTTACACGTCAACGCTTCGACGCTTTCCGCTTGTGGGGGCGAGAACGCGGCAAAATCCGCTGCTGCCGCCGCCACGACGGTCACAGGCTGACAGCGCGAGTTTGCACCCAAACGTTCATCAAAGCCGATCTCCGTTGGCACGCAGTCCACTTGATAGTTCACGTACACCCAATCGAGCATCGCGTCCAAATCATCCACGCGCCACGCAATCAGTTGACCATCGTCCGATACGGAGATCGCCCGTGCGTTATTAAACACGACGCCGCGAATCATAGCGTTATGTCCGCTCAACTGCCGCAGCGGATCGCCCGTCTCTAAATCGAACAGGACAAGCGAGTTATCCGTCGCCGCGCCCGAACGATAATTGCCCGAAGCGGTCAGCGCATAACGTGAATCGGGGCTAAAGGCAACATCGCGCACTACTGCCGTCTGTCCTAACAGGCGGTGAAGCACCTGTCCTGTTGCCACATCCCACAGGAGCGCGGTTTGGTCACGCGAACCAGACAGCGCCAACGTACCATCCCCATTCAACGCGACGCTGGTCAAACTCTGCTGATGTCCCTCGATGAGGGCTGTTGTCGGGTCGTCAGATGGGAAAACGCGAGCTTGTTCACCTGTCGCCACGTCCCACAAAATCATGCTGCCATCGTCTGAACCGGAAAGGATGCGTGTTCCATCGGCGCTAAATGTGACGCTTCGCACGGGCGCACTGTGACCTACCAGTCGCCGGACTTGATCGCCGGACTGTGCATCCCACAAGATCAAGTCGTTATCAACAGGTCGTCCTATGCTGATTTGAATGTTGCCGCCCCCTGTGACAATTTGCGCTCCATCAGGGCTGATCGCAACCGCCCGCACAGGTGATGAATGTGCGTTGATGCGGAACGTTTCTGCATTGGCTGCGGCGTCCCATAGGGAGAGCGAACCATCTAATCCACCGATTGCGACCAAATCGCCGCGCATATCAAGAGCGTACACCGGCGTATCGGAGGCAATTTCCGTAACGATTTCGCCTGTTTCGGCGCTGCGAAGGCTCACCCCTGCTGCTGATGCGACTGCTGCACGCTCATCATCCCCTGCAACCGCATAGGTGCGAGTAGTTTCCGCTGCACGCCATAGTTCCGCCCCGCGACCATACACGTCCCACAAGATCAGCCCGTCTGCCGCTGCCGAGATAAAGCGCCCACCATCAGGCGTATAGGTAACCCCCAACGGGAGTCCGGCGTGTCCCCTGAAGGTGTCGATCAAACCCATCGTGTTTGCATTTCCCAAAACGACGGTCTCATCGAGCAGTGCGGCGGCAAACGTCTCACCGTTGGGCGAGAAATCTAAGCCGCGTGCAATCGCGGTGAGCGGTGTTTGCCCGATCACCTCACCCGTTTCGACATTCCACATGCTCAAAGACAACTCGGTTCCAGCCGCAATCAAGCGATCTGCATCCGGGCTAAACGCGACTCCATAGACATCTTTGGTAAAGCCTTCAAGCCGCTGAATGACTTCGCCCGTCTCCACGTCCCACACACGAACGACCCCATCGACGCCCGCCGACGCCATAATGCGTCCATCGCTGCTGAGATCAAGCGCGAACACAATGCCGGGGTGATCCTCGAAGCGGCGGATAATTTCGCCCGTCTCCAAATCCCACTGAATCAAGTTGCGCGTTGGGTCAGCATCGTTTGAGGCGACAATCGCGCTTCGACCATCTGGCAAATACGAGATGCGCCAGATCGCGTCTAAATGTCCGTCGCCATTCGCGCCAATGGTACGAATAGCTTCTCCGGTTGCCATATCCCACAAGATCAAATCTTTAGTCTGCGATCCTGTGAGCGCAGTCGTCCCATCGGGACTGACGGCGACGGCAAATACAACGTCGTCATGCCCTACGCCATTCTCACCGAAGCGGCGGATTTCCTGTCCCGTCGCTACATCCCACAGAATGATCACACCGCTTAAGTCTGCCGACAGCATTTGACTCCCGTCGGAGGTGAATTCAGCATTAAAAATCCAGTTGTTGTGTCCTCGAAACTGCCGGATTGCACCCGCACGAAAGACCGTGTCCGCCAGCGTTCGCTGCGCGTCAATCGGTGGATCGTCCAGCCGATTGGCTTCCATCGCCAGCGCCAGCCCCGTGAACGCTAGATCGCCATTGCGCGGAGTCGTGTCGGCTTGCTGCGAGAGGATGATACTCAGCGATTCCTCGGCTTCCCGTTCAGCGCGGGCGGCTTCAAGTTCAGCACGATCCCGTTGGGTCGAGGCTTCCTGCTGCCCTAAGAAAGCAATCACCGCCAGCACTAACCCGATGACCGCCGCTACCGCGAACACACCCACCAACACGCGCAAAATTTGACGATTGCGCTTTTCCAGCGCCTCTTCACGCGCTTTGCGGGCTTCTTCTTCAACCGCAAGCGCCTCGCGTTTTTCGACGCTGGCTCGAATGTAGGCTTTTTCGTCCGGCGTCAGTGCAATATCGAGGCTTGTGGTGAGCAGTTCAAACTGCTGCAAACGCACGCCCGACGCCAAAAAGCTGGCGTCACGGTTTGCGTTGCGGTATTCCATGACCGCTGACGCCAAACGACGCTGTACGCGCAAATCTTCACGACTATCCCGCAGCCACCCGCGCAAGCGTTCCCAGTTGCGAATCAAGGCTTCGTGCGCCACTTCGATAGTAGGCTCACGGGTTTGCGGATCAGTGTCAAATGTCAACAGGCGATATTTGCCGTAGGTGTCCAGAACATATTGCAGCGGGTCGTCTACGTCACGGGTGAACACCATTTCCGACCACAACACACGCCGCCGCGTGTCTTCCGCACCTTCGCCAAGCGTCACCAGACGTAAAAACAACTGGCGAACCGCTTCTTTTTGTTCGTCGTTCATCGTACCGTAGAGTTCTTCGGCACGTCGCGCCAGCGCCCCAAGCACGCCGCCCGCCGCAATATAGGCTTCGAGCGTCATCAAGTAGCCTGTACGCCGCTCGAAATTTTCTGTGAGCGCGTATTGCAGTAAGGGGAGCGCCCCCGGTTCGCTGCTCACATCTTCAATCATCTTTTGGACGAGCGCGGGTTCAATGCGAACGCCTACCCGCTCGGCGGGTCCCATGATCGCCCGTTCCAATTCGCGGTCATTCATCGGCAAGATGACTTCGGTTCGTTCGCGTACCAGCGCCCCAAAATCGGGATACAGCAGCGGCTTATCGTAAAAGTCCGCCCGCAAGGTGATGATCACGCGGATACGGCTGTTCGGCGCGGTCACGGCGTAGCGAAGGCTCTCTAAGAAATGTGACCGGACGACGTTATCCGTCGTCTGCGTGAAGGCTTCTTCAAATTGGTCGATCAAAAGCAAAAATTCGCTACCATCGTCCGGCAAAATCGTGTTGATCAACTCATGCAGACCCGATTTCGTCTCGCGCAGCCGCTGAGTCATGTTTTCCGGCGGGGTAACGGCAATGCTCAACAGCGCCGCTTCAAGTTCGCGCAGCGCATCGGTTGAAGGCACCATTTCCACAATGTAGTAGTGTTCAGAATTAGGGACAGCGCCCCGACGCAGCGCGGGCAGCACACCCGCTTTGATCACGCTGGATTTGCCGCTGCCGCTTGGACCAATAATCGCCAGAAAGCGATAGGTGCCTTCAGTTTCGCGCAAACTGTCAAGCAGTTCCTCTGTGAGCGAGTCGCGCCCGAAGAAGTCTTTCGCATCGCCTTGCTGGAACGCCCGCAACCCTTTATACGGGTTGACCAGCGACAAGTTATGCGCTTCCATCTCGACTAGTTCAGGCGTGATCGTCAGCGTGCCAATATCCCCAGTGATCGTGATCAGGTCGCTGGTATCGTCCAGATTATCACTGGTGATGCTAAATGAATCGGGTCGTTTCTGGGTTGCCTGACGGAAGGCACGCGCAAACGACATGGTGTCGGGGTAGCGATTCGCCGGACTTTTCGCCGTTGCTATTGCCAACACTTCGTTGATGCCGTAAGGCAGGTTCGGGATGAACTCGTTGATGTCGGGCAGGTCTTTGGTCAACTGCTGCGAGACATAACCGTAAATGTTCTGCGCCTGAAAAGCCCGCTTGCCTGTCAACGTTTCAAAGATCACCAAGCCGAGGCTGTAAATATCCGACTGCGGCGACAGCGGTTGATTCTGAATCTGTTCCGGCGTGATGTATGCGGGCGTTCCAACAGCGATCATGTTTTCTTCGATGTTGTGAACTTCCTCGCGGAGGTTGCTGGCAATGCCGAAGTCCGACAGGTAGCCGTTCTTTTCGGGATCAAGCAAAATATTCGCGGGTTTCAAATCGCTGTGAACGACGCCCGATTGATGCGCGATGTTAAGTGCCGACGCCATTTGATCAAGAAGCTGCGCGGTCATTTCGAGCGACCACGCGCCGTTTTTCTTGAGGTCTTGCTCCACGTTACCACCGCGCAGCATACGCATCACCAGATACGCGCCGCTGGGGTCACGCCAGAAGTCATACAGCGGGACAATGTGCAAATGCTCTAGTTGGGCGACTAACTGCGCCTCGGTTTCAAATCGGCGCACAAAGTCGGGGCGACTGGCGAAAGCGGGCAAAATCACCTTGATCGCTACTTCGCGCTTGACCAGCGGTTGGTAGGCACGGTAGACCGCCCCAAAACCACCCTTCCCCAAAACCTCTTTTAGTTCATAACCTTTGAGGATTTGCGTTACTTCTACGTCACTCATTATTCGTCCTTCAAGAGATCATCGGGGAACGAGGCGAGATAATCATCTCGCAGCGATCCCTGCCAAGTTGACATCGGACGGTGTTGGTTGTACCCGGTAACAACAGTTTCCGGCGGAACATCTTTCGACACTGTGCAGCCTGCCGCGACATAAGAACGCCGTCCAACGGTCACACCGCCGATCACGTTGCTGTCGTAGCCGATCATCACATAATCTTCAATGGTTGGCGCAGGTTCAACCCGGTTAGCGCCATATTGTTTGTAACTGTGCAGCAAATTTCCAAACGTCGTGACGTAATCGCCAATGGTAGTACGGTTGCCGAGCAAACCACCCACCCGCGAATACTTGCCTATAGTGATGTGTGCGCCAATAAAGCCCGCCAGCATCAACTTGGTGAACGCCCCAACATGGGTATCCCAACGAACAATCACGTTGTCTTCAGTGATCACGTTTTCATCGAGCGTTGTTCCCGCAAAGATGATCGTGCCGCTGTGCAGGATCGCGTTTTCCCCGATGACCGTTTGCGTATCGACGACGGAGTCATAATCTTCAAACTCCAAGCGTGTGGGGGATGACCTCACCAATTCTTGAAAACGGTTCATTTGCGCCCGCGACGGTTTACCAATCGTGCAGTTATCTTCGATGATAGTTCCGCGCTTGATTTGGACACCCGCCAGAATCGTTGTATTTCTACCAATATAAACGTGTTCTTCGATAACCGCTTTTGGGCTGATGTACGTCATTTTTGTCTAAACACTAAAGAGTTGGTTAAATTGATTTCAGTATAGCGTGAAATGGTGTAAGATTGTAATGAAGATCGCGTGACGCTTGGTAAGGGTTGCGTTTGAATTTTAATGTTTATGAGGATGGACTGTGTCTCAAGCGACGAACGGCACCCCTGAACTGATCGATTTCATCAACCAATCAACCGAACAAGCGGGTAAATTGCAGCAAACGCTTGACCGGACGATGCAAGTGTTGAATAAACGCGGCATCCAGATACAGATCGACTTCAATGGGATGGCGCAGATGCTTCTGCAAGACTTGGAACGGTCACAGAAAAGCGCACAGAAGATGCAAAAGCAGCTTACACAGTTGCAAGAGCTGGTGCATACCTCTGCGCTGATCACGTCCTCGCTGGAATTTGACAAAGTATTAGAAGAAGTTATCGACACGGTGATCAAGCTGACCGGCGCCGAACGCGCTTATCTCATGCTGACACAGGGCGACAACCGTGACCTGCGCGTACAGGTTGCCCGTAATTCGCAGAAAGAGACTCTTGAGAAGGATGCGATTACGTTCAGCCATCAGATGATCCAGGAGGCGATTGCACATCGCGCCCCGGTGGTCAGCACCAACGCTCAGGAAGACGAACGCTTCACCGAAATGAAAAGCGTGTTCCTCAACGAACTGCGCTCGATTGTGATCATCCCGCTCATGCTCAAAGACAAAGTAGTCGGCGTGTTGTATGCCGATAACCGTGTGGAGCAAGGGGTTTTCAGCCAAGAAAGCGTCCCGTTGCTGTCTGCATTCGCAAATCAGGCTGCTATCGCCATTTCCAACGCCCGCCTCTTTGAGAAAGTTCAGGACGAACTTAAAGCGGCGCAGCGACAGGTCGAAATGCTGCTCGTTGAGATTGATCAAAGCCGCTTGCAAGAGAAGGTTAAAGAGATCACCGAAAGCGAGTATTTCCAAGAACTCACCTCGAAGGTGAAGGACTTGCGCCGTCGAAAGAGCGAGTGATCACTTTGGCTGCGATTTCAGGTAGTAATACGCCTTCAAGATCAATGCACATGCCGACCCGTTGGTGATCTCTCCCTGCATGACCATGTCTACCACCTGTTGAAGCGGCAGTTTCAGCGTTTCAATGTGTTCGCCGGGGTCAGGCTTTGGCTCGTGCTTGATTTCGACCCCAAGCGCCAGAAATAAATAGCTCGCAGAGTTGATCACGTTGGTGAACGGGTAAATTGTCCCCAAGCTGATCCATTCACGGGCTTCTAAACCAAATTCCTCGCGCAGTTCGCGGACAGCCGTCTCTAAAGGCGACTCGCCCGGCTCTACACCCCCGCTCACCGTTTCAATCGAGTAGTTCTGCACACCATATTTATATTCTTTGGCAAGGTAAACATAGCAGTCATCCGTCAACGCCAGAATGGATGACCCTGCCATCATATCGACCACGCCAAAAATGCTTTCCGTCCCGCCAGGACGAATCACCTTATCCTCTCGAACCGTGATCCATGGATTGGTGTAAATATGGCGGCTTGAAATCACCTCAAAAGGACCTTTGAAGACGCGACTCATGAAAACCTCAGTATGCTTGTGCAGTCCCACCCCATAGTATAACGAAACCTGACGAAATCATAAGGTAAGATTCATCGCGTTTTTCACAAATAACCCCCAAACGGTTTCAATTCGTCCGCGTAGACCAACAAATTTAACGGTCTCGTTTACGCTTTGTGATAGTATTGATCTGTGTGTGCTGGTTGTAGGAGCGATGGATATGTCCGCGAATGTCGAAGGCTTATTGCGCGAAGGAATGAACGCGATAAAAGCAGGGCGCAAAGATGAAGGCAAGGCGCTTTTGCTCAAAGCGGTTGAACTCGATCAATACAATTCAGAGGCGTGGTTGTGGTTAAGTGGCACGATGGAGTCACTGGACGACCAACGCACCTGTTTAGAGAACGTGCTGGCGATTGACCCCAACAACGAACGCGCTAAACAGGGCGTCGAGTATTTGTCCAAGCAAACATCAAAACCCGCGTCCGCGTTTAGCCCATCGAGTCCTACGCCGCTGGTCAGCCGCGCTGCGACAACCACCAGTGTAGAATGGGGAGCACCTGAACCGACTTCCGCCGCCCCCATGCCAACATGGGCGCAAGCACCAACGGCGAAAGAACCTACCGAAGAAGACTTGGACGCATGGGTTTCGACGCTGAATTTGCCGACGGCTGCCCCTGTCAAGCCGTCACCTTCTGGCACAAGCAGTACATCACCGTTTACTGATTTCAATCTTGAAGATGACTTGCTCGCGGGGGGTCCTTTTGGCGCTCCCGCGCAGGTTGAACCGCCTAAATCGTCAGCAACGAGGCAGCAAACTCCGTCCCCGCGCTCACCCGTGCCGAATAAACTCTCGTCTTTCGGTTTTGATGATGACGCTGATCCGTTGAGCAGAAAAGGCGCGAAACAAGGCGGTTCGATCCTGTATGATGCCGATCAAGACGAAGACGGGAAATTCCTCGAAGAAGAGGAAGGCTCGTTATTCGGGGACATCCCCGGCGAAATCAGGTCAACACGGATGCCCGGTACGCGGGAACGTGCGCCGCTGCATCTGGTGGCTGTGACCGTCGTTCTGGTGATCGTCAACGTTGGCGTGGCAACCCTGCTGGCAATCGGTTTACTGTCGGCGTCGTAATCCACGCTAGACACAGAGGGAATCGGCGTGTAAAATCGCTCGATATTCCGAGATGTTTTTTTGAGAGGAGCGGCGGCGTTTCGCGTCGCACGATAAAAGATGGCAAATACACGTTCCGCGATCAAGCGCATTCGTCAAAACGAGAAACGGCGAGAACACAATCGCACGTTCCGTAACCGCGCCCGCACGTTTGTCAAGAAGGCACGTACCGCCCAGCACAGCAGTGATCTGAGCGCCGCAATTGAGGCAACTCGCCTCGCAGTCAAGGACTTGGATATGGCAGCAAGCCGGGGCGTCATTCACCCGAACAACGCCGCCCGCCGTAAGAGCCGCCTCATGAAGCAGCTCAACGCCACCAAGCTGCGTTTACAGTCCAAGTAACAACTGTATATCCAAAACCATGAAAGATCGGCTGTTAAAGCCGATTTTTTGTTTTAAGACATCACACGTTTTGTAATGTCAGTTCGACAGCTTGAAAAGGCTGGGGAAGCACAGCCAGCCCCGGAATCTCTAAACGGTAGCCGACGCCGCGCACAGTCTTGAGGTATTGCGGATTGCCGGGGTTCACTTCGATCAAACGGCGAATCCAGCGGATATGTACATCGAGCGTGCGGGTATCGCCCAGATAATCGGTATGCCACACCTGCTCCATCAACCGCTTACGATCCAGCGTTTCGCCGGGATGAGCGAGGAACATTTCGACCAGCAGCGCCAGTTTCGGCGTGAGTGTCGCCTCTTGACCGTTCGTGATCAAAATGCGCCGCTCCATGTTGATGGTGAACGGACCCGCCGCAATCACTTCATCGCCGCCGCGTTGGGTCAGCAGTCGCTCAATAGTGTTGACCAGTTTGCGCGAGGTAAAAGGCTGGAACAGCAAAGCATCGGCGGGGCTGATGGCATTCGACTTGTTTTCGGGGTGCAGGTGAATCAGCGGAATTGTACCCATGCCGTCTTTCAACTGGCGGGCGATGCGATCACCGGGGGTACGCATGGAAATGGCGTCTAAGATGATGACATGACACCCTTTTTCTTTCGCCAGCACGAGCGCCTGTTTGCCACTGGAAACGGTCATCACGGCATAGCGTTTCTGTAACGCTTCTGCAAATGAACTGCGCTGCGCTCCCGTTTTTTCCACTAGCAAAATAGTCGCCATTAGTCCCCCCACAAAACGCTGTTGAACACTGAATTATAGTCGGGTTTGAGATGTGGGCAAAGCGTCTACTGCACAACTTCCACAAGTTGAGGTAATCTTTTCGACAATTCGTATTTCAAAACTGATCGGATTCTTGTTTAATGCAAAACAGCGCCATCAAAGCACTCGCCCTATGGACTATCGAACAGGCAGTCGCAATTCAGCAAATCGCTGCGCCTACCTTTGAAGAAAAACCTCGCGCCGACTATGTTGCCGCACAATTTAGGGCGCTTGGGCTAACCGGAGTCGAAATGGACGACCTATTCAACGTCTATGGGCGACTGCCGGGGAGATCACCGAACCAACAGGGACTCATGATCACAGCGCATACGGATACCGTGTTTGCCGCTTCGATTGACTTGACTACACGGCACGAGGGCGATTATGTGTTTGGAGCAGGTTTAGGCGATAACAGCGTCGGGGTTGCGGGGATGCTGGCATTGATCAAGTGGCTGCGCGACGAAAAGATTACGCTGTCGCAAACGCTCTGGTTCGTGGCGACGAGCCGCGAAGAGGGTTTAGGCGACTTAGGCGGAATGCGTGCGGCGTTCAACCGCCTACGCGATCAAGTTCGCGGCGTGGTCAACTTAGAAGGCTTGGCGTTCGGTCACGTTTACCACGCGGGAATCGCCGTGCGCCGCTTGAAGATCAGCGCGTCCACTTCCGGCGGTCACAGTTGGCTGCATTTCGGAAGACCAAGCGCGAACAACGCCATTGTGCAGCTTGGGGCGCGAATTACCGCGATTCAGCCACTATCCAACCCGCGCACGACGTATAATATTGGCATGATCGAAGGCGGCACGACCATCAACGCCATTGCGACCCATGCGAGTTTGTGGCTGGATTTACGATCCGAAGATCGGGCGGCGCTGGCGCGTCTTGAAGCCGAAGTACGAACGCACATCAAGGCGCTCGAAGCTGATGATCTCACGTTTACGGTAGAAATCGTTGGAGATCGTCCAGCGGGGTCGATTCCGGTCAGTCACCCGTTGGTACAGGCGGCGCTCACCAGTCTATCTGATTTAGGCGTGCGTGGGTCACTGGAAATTGGCAGCACCGACGCCAATGTCCCGCTGTCGGAAGGCTGCCCGGCGATCACAGTAGGCATTACACGCGGCGGCAACGCGCATCGTGTGGACGAATACATCGAGGTCGCTCCGGTGGCGCTCGGCTTACGGCATTTGATCTCACTCGTCACGACGCTTGCAAAGGACAGCCGATGAGTAGTATCGCCCTCCTCGTCACGGTACGCCGTGAATTTGCCAGTCGTTATTATAAAAATCTCGCCGCTTACGAACCGTTTAACATCACGCTCGTGACCGACACCAACGACGCGCTTGAGGTCGTCGCCAACCGCGACAACCCCATTGATGTACTTGTCCTCGATAACGGGCTAGATCGCTCGTTCGAGTTCATCACGGAACTGCGCCACGCCTATCCCCGCCTCTTGATCGTGCTGGTCGATGAAGAAGCCGATTTCGCCATTCCCGGTAATGCGGACGAACTCACGACCACCCCATTTACCAACGACGACCTGATCCGCCGGATCAACCGCCTCATGTCTGACCGCCGCCTAGAAACACTGCGTGCAGACTCCATGCCGCCTGTGCGCGAATTTGCCAAGAAACTGCGTAAAGCCGTCGGGGAGACGGGTAAACAGCAAGCCGCCGTCAGCGCGTGCCGTGATCTCGGTTACGATTACGTGGCGTTCTATCGTATGGAGAGCGGCGATCCGCTCAAACTGACGCTGAGGGCGCAAGACGGTTCAGCACCCATTCAGGCGGTTGCCCCGAAACAAGCAACCGCCGATGATATTATGGGATGGGTGGCGTTTACGGGCGAAAGCAAGATTGTCAGCCCACAAGATGAGGTCAATCACCCGCTGGTCAAGCGCGGGCGACTCGGCGCGGCGGCGGCAACGCCTGTCGGCATCACCCACCGCTACGGCGTGTTGATCGCGTGTCGTGACCAACCCGGCTCGATCACACAGCAAGACGTGATGCTGCTCGAACTGGTCAGCGCCCAGCTTGCCGCCGTCGTCTCGAAAGAAACGAACTAGGGCGTTGCCTCAACATATTCGACAACCGTACTCGGTTCAGGAATCGGCAGTCCGTTCTCGACTAACCCTTCAATGTGAAACTGGATTGCCTCTTGGATCAACACCTTGATCTCAGCCAATGAGTCCGCCGCCGCCCCACATCCCGGCAAATCGGGCGCATATGCACCATAAGCCCCGGTTTCAGGATCATGCTCAATTACAATTTTTATAGTGACTTCAGCGCCGCCGCGAAGCGATCAATCTCCTCGTGGGTGTTGTAGTGTGCCAACCCAACGCGCAGCATCCCGTGTTCGGTATGACCCAAGCGCCGCATGATCTCGACGGCGTAGTAATTGCCGTTCCACACATAGATTTGCTGCTTCGCTAGGTGAATAGCGATTTCCTCTGGCGTGTGTCCTTCATGCGTGAACACCACCGTCGGCACGCGCTTACGAAACAACGCCGGATCGGTGATCCCCGCGATATGAATGCCCTCAGTCCCTTGCAGCACATCGATCAGATGCACAGCGAGTTCACGTTCGTAACTACCTAGCGTTTCCATCCCCGCCACGACAGCGGATCGATCTGCACCGCTGCCGCCGCCCAACGACGCCAGATAATCGACACACGCGCCAATTCCGGCGATCAGTTCAAAGGCGGGCGTGCCTGTCTCCCATCGGTAAGGCGATGAGTCCTTCGAGGGACGCACTTTGTAGGCGGGCAAACTCGACAGTAAATCATAGCGTCCGTACAAAATCCCCGCGTGCGGACCAAAAAACTTGTACGACGAACACAGCAGGAAATCGCAGTTGATGTCTTGCACATCAATCGGGATGTGCGGGGCGCTTTGCACAGCGTCCACGACGTACAGCGCACCAGCGGCGTGAGCCATTGCCGCAATTTGATTGACGGGGTTAATCGTGCCGACAGCGTTTGAGGCGTGAACCGTCGCTACGACTTTTGTGCGATCTGTGAGCGCCGCCTCTAGCGTGTTCAGGTCAAGCACACATTCCGGCTCGATAATGTCTACCCACCGAACGACCAGCCCATAATCCTCAGCGATTCGCAGCCACGGGGCAACGTTCGCATCATGATCCATGCGCGTCAGGACAATCTCGTCCCCCGCTTTGAGCGTCTTGGCAATAGCGCGGCTGAGTGCGAAATTGAGCGTCGTCATGTTCGCGCCGATCACAATTTCGTCGGGACGCGGCGCATTCAAGAAAGCGGCTAATTTCTCGCGGGTTGCCCACACCATTGCGTCACTGGCGGCACTGGTCGAAAATTCGCCGCCAGAATTGGCGTTCATTTCGACAAAATAGTTTGTCACCGCGCTGATCACGTCTTG
>JBBQRJ010000025.1:0-21037 GCA_038214955.1 Aggregatilineales bacterium
ACTGCATAAAAGAGTCCTGACCGTAGAAAAATCGACACTTGTAGGGACGAGAGGGGAGGAAAGAACGCCTCACCCCCAACCCCTCTCCCAAAAGCAGGAGAGATGAGGAAACACGCCTCACCCCCAACCCCTCTCCCAAAAGCAGGAGAGGGGAGTCAAGACGCCTCACCCCCAACCCCTCTCCCAAAAGCAGGAGAGGGGAGTCAAATAAAAAGACGGGGTCAATTGACCCAGTCTTTTCGCAGCACTCAAGAGCGAAGCATTATTCTTCTCTGTCTGTGCCTTCTACGCCTTCTTCGTCTTCATCTTCGTAGTCATAGCCATTCCATGCGCCATGTGCGTGACCGTGATCGAGTTCTTCTTCGGTTGCGGAACGCACAGCCATAATTTGACCGTCATACGTCAGGGTTTTGCCCGCCAGCGGGTGATTAAAGTCCAGCACGACCACATCATCGCCAATTTCTGCGACGTATGCCATGTATTGATACCCGTCTTCGTCTTCGACTTCGACCATCATCCCCAGTTCAAGTTCTTCGACGTTGGGGATGTCGGTCTTGTCCACTTCTTCGATGTCGTCTTCGTCATAGTCGCCATACGCATCTTCAGGCGCAAGCGTCACCGTAAACTTTTCGCCAACTGTCTTACCTTCGAGCGCCGTTTCTAAACCGGGAAGAATGTCTTCCGCGCCGTGTAAATATTCCAGTGGATCGCCGTCTTCGGTACGAGCAACTTCTTCGCCATCTGCCGTTAACACGTAAGTCAACGTGACGACTTTGCCGTCCGTGATATTTTCCGTTTCCATTTGAGGAAATTCCTTTCAAAGACCCTGATTAAGGTCGATACCGGACGAAATTATACCGATAGATAACCCTAAAAGGAATGTGCTATTTGTCTAAGATCAGCATATTGGCGAACCCTGCCAGCAAGTGTTTTATCCCGTGCTGTTTAAACTTGATTTGCACTTCTTCGTCCTGACCGGAACGCTTGCTGTCGATCACCATGCCTTCGCCTAGCTTCGGATGCATGACACGCATCCCGCTTTTGAACTTGAGCAGCGGTGCGCTTTGTTTGGCTTGCTCAAACGAGATGATCTTACCGCTGCTGGGGCGATCTTCTTTTTCCCACGAGGTCGCAGCTTTGTAGCCCGCACGGTTGCGCTGGTCTTTCACACCGACTGACGCGCCGTCGGTCAGTTCGGCGGGGATGTCGCTCAAGAAACGTGACGCTATCGAAAGCGAACTTTCGCCATACATCGCCCGTTTGAACGTGTGCGTCAAAAACAGGTGATCTTTTGCGCGGGTCACGCCAACGTAGAACAGGCGGCGTTCTTCTGCCATTTCGTCGGGTTCGGAAATCGAACGCGAATGCGGGATCAACCCGTCCTCAACGCCCGTAATGAACACGACTGAAAACTCTAAGCCCTTCGCGGCGTGCATCGTGAGCAGCGTTACCGCGTCTTTTTCGAGATCAAGGCTGTCTGTTTCACCCACGAGGGAAATATCTTCGAGAAAATTGATAAGCGACAGGTCTTTCTTGGACTGAATCAAGCCGCGCAGGGCTTGCACGTTTTCCATGCGTTCCTGTGCTTGATCGGTGGTATCGCTGTACTCGCGCACGTATAGGGTGTATTCGGTGCGATCCAGTATTTGATCAAACAGTTGCAGTAGATCGTTGCCCTGCTCCATGATCTCGCGTAGTTGGCGGATCATCAACGCGAAGTCTGCGAAACTTTTAGCCGCTTTCCCATTAATGGGGCTGGCTTCCCCGTTTGCCAGCGCCTCTAGCCCTTCCGCAATGGTGATGCGCCGCGTCTGAATCCACTGGTCAAAGACGCTCACCGACTTTTCGCCAATGCCGCGCCCCGGCACATTGACGATCCGCGTGAACGACGCCGAATCATTCGGGTTGTTGACCACGCGCATATACGCGATCAAGTCGCGGATTTCACGCCGTTTGTAGAAGCCGACGCCGCCCACCAGTTTATAGGCGACACCGATTCGCACGCACGCATCTTCTAAGGCGCGTGACTGCGCGTTTGTCCGGTAGATAACCGCAAAATCTTTAAAATGGTACGGTTTGCGCTTCATCAAGTCTTTGACCGTGCGGACGATGTATTCGCCTTCTTCGTCCTCGTTGTATGCCTCGTGAATCGTCACGGGGACACCCTGTCCGCGTTCGCTGAACAGTTCTTTCGGTTCGCGGTGCTTGTTCTTGTCAATGACCGCCCGCGCCGCTTGCACAATGGTATTGGTCGAACGGTAGTTTTGCGCCAGCACGATCACCTGTGAGGCGGGGTAGTCTTTGCGGAACTGCATCACATTGCGATAGTCTGCCCCGCGAAAGGCGTAAATGCCTTGATCTTCATCCCCGACGACGAACACGTTTTGCTGTGGTTCGCCCAACAGCTGCACGAGTTGATACTGCGCTTGATTCGTGTCCTGAAACTCATCGATCAGCACATGCTCAAAGCGCCGCTGATACTTTTCGCGCACATCGGCATGGTTGCGGAACAACAGCACCGTTTGCATAAGCAGATCGTCAAAATCCATTGCGTTGCTGTCTTGCAAGCGCCGCTGATACATGGGGTAAATGCGTGAGACGGCTTCCCCGAAATAATCTCGACTGCGGTAATCATTCGGCTCGATCAATTCATTTTTCGCCGCTGAAATCGCGTTGAGGATGCCGAACGGCTTAAATTTTTTGGTATCCATATTTTGCGATTTGAGCAGGTTTTCGACCAGCTTCACCTGATCGTCAGTGTCGTAGATGGTGTAATCGCGCCCGTAGGGGGTGTGTTCTGCCTCGATTCGCAGCAAACGCGCACAAATGGCATGAAACGTGCCGATTTGCAAACCATCGAGCCGCCCGCTCAACAGCGATTCGACGCGCTGGCGCATTTCAGCGGCTGCTTTGTTGGTGAACGTCACCGCCATAATGTGATGTGCCGGGATGCCCATTTCGCTGATCAAGTAGGCGATACGGTAGACCAGCACGCGGGTTTTGCCGCTGCCGGGTCCCGCAAGCACGAGCGTCGGTCCATCGCCTGCTGTGACTGCTTGGCGCTGGCGCTCATTGAGAAGTTCTAACAGATCGGTTGTCATGCTGCCCCATTTGCCCCCATCGGAATGAGAACGATTGTAACAGAAACACGTCCGCACGCCATTGTAGGGACGCGAACCACTTAGGGCAAACGCATCAAAATCGAGCAGATGTTTGTATTGGGGGCAGAGTGGGCGTGTAGGGGCGACCCCGTGTGGTCGCCCGTGCTTTTTATGGCGGGAGGGGACATTGCCCCTCCCCTACGAGCGTTCTTGACCCTTGATGAACTCCGAGAAATTTTGATGCGTTTGCCCTGGCGAACCATTACGTCCGCTTTTAATAAACGGACGCCATGTATGGCGTCCCTACTTTAAAATTTATGTGAAGACTTGACGATCTCTATTGCGGAACGGCGTACAGTCTGTCAACATAACACTTTGGAGGGAAATTATGTTTTCGACAGAAACGCTTCTGAGCATTGCTGCGCGTTTGGTCATGGTGCTGGTGCTGTTTATTGCCATCTGGCTAGTGCGCGTTGTGCTTACATGGATACTCACTCGCCCGCTCAAACGACTAGCAACGCGGGCAGGGCGTCCCGACTTAACCGACTCCATGCGTAATATTGTTTCTGCCCCGACGCGCTATTTGCTGCTGGCGCTGTGGATTGATATTGGCGCACGCATCCTCGAACTAAGTCCTGATCTCATGATCGTTGTGTGGCACATGACGCGCACCTTCGTGATCGTTGCTTTCGCGCTGATCATCTACCGCTTGATCGACAGCGCGGTCTATTCACGCAGCCGCCTGTTAGACTTTACAGGCATCACGCTTGAAGAACGGCTGATTCCGTTTGTCAGAACCGGTTTGCAACTGCTGGTGCTGGCGATTGCGCTGGTGATCATCATTCAAGTGTGGGGCTACGATGTGACCGGCTTGATCGCAGGGTTGGGCTTGGGCGGTTTGGCGCTCTCGCTGGCGGCACAAGATACACTCGCCAATTTGTTTGGCTTTACGGCGCTTGTGGGAGATCGTCCGTTTGTGGTGGGCGACTATGTGAAAACCAAAGACGTTGAAGGCTTAATCGAACAGGTGGGTTTACGTTCGAGCCGTGTTCGCCAGTTGAATCAGGCGGTTGTCACTGTGCCGAACAGCATGTTAGCCGCGTCTGCCATTCTCAACTGGTCACGCCTCACAAAGCGTCAACTCGATATGACGATCAACATCAGCTACGAGTCGGACGCCGACAGCGTACAATTGCTGCTTGAGGCAATCCGGCAGTATCTCGCCCAGCGTGAGAGCGTCGAAGCAGATTCGATCATCGTCTACCTGATCAACTTCGGCACAACCTCAATGGAAGTGTTGATCAGGTGCTACATCACGCTTGGCGATTGGAAAGAATTCACCGCCGAAAAAGAAACGATCCTGTTGGAAATTTTGCGTATCGTCAATCGATTGGGGCTTCACATCGCTTTTCCGCGCAGCGCCCTTTATATCGAAGATTTACGCGACGATATGAATCTCTCCGAGCAACCGCTTAGTTCTGCGCCACCTAACTCAAAGTAGGTCAATAATGCAGCTTTACTTCTTTCGCCACGCCCTCGCAGAAATTGCAGATGGCTCAATGCCCGATGAGGAACGCAAGTTGACTCAGGAAGGGATTGTCCGCACGCGCCACACGGTGCGTTTGCTCAAGCTGTTGGGCATTACGCCGACCCGCTTGTTTACCAGCCCGCTCACCCGCGCCCGTCAAACCGCCGATATTCTGGGGCATACGCTCGAAATTGCCGTGCAAGTGCGAAAAGAACTGTCGCCGGGATTCAGCCTCGCGGCAATCACATCGCTCACCCGCGATCTTGGTATGGAAGACAGCGTAATTTTCGTCGGTCACGAGCCAGATTTCAGCCATATCATCAGCACACTGACGGGGGGTTGTCAGGTGGTGATGAAGAAAGGCGGGTTAGCGCGGGTTGATGTCACGGGTTATCACCCGCTGACGGGCGAACTCGTCTGGTTGATTGCGCCCAAAGTATTTCATAAACTTGGCTGACTCACTTTGCCCCTCTGTTGTCATAGAGGGGGCAGCACATCACACCAAAGGACATTTATGAATAACTTGAGCAGCACCATCGCGCTCGTCACGGGCGCGATGTTATCGTCTCCCTACAGGTAGATTTTCGTAAGGACGGAAATTATTCCGTCCGTCTTTAGACTCCCGTGCTGTGAACTTTTCTTCTCTATGGTTAGAAGTCTTTCAGCGCCTTGTCTGTCGCTTCGACCATGTGCGCGAAGGTGAATTGTTCCATGCCGACACCACTTTTCGCGGCGAGTCGTTGGCGCATTCCCCGCTGAAACGCCTTGCTGATCGCCTCTGCAAGGGCATCAACATTCACATAAGGCACGAGCAAACCGTTGACGCCATGCTGCACCACTTCAGGATTGCCGCCCTTGTCGCTGGCAATAACCGGAGTCCCCACGCGCAGACTCTCTAACAGGGTGTGCGATAACCCCTCGTAACCGGAATACAACGCCACATAATCGGCGGCACGCATATAAAGCGGCATCTGTTCACGGCTGACTCGCCCTAAAAAGGTGACGCGATCTGCTATCCCCGCTGATTGGGCTTGCGCTTGCAAGGCTGGAAGAATCTCGCCATCCCCCGCGACGATCAAACGCACGTCTTCAGAATATTGCAGCGCCGAGATCAGGTGATCGACGCCTTTCCACGGGAGCAAACGCCCCACCGTGAGGATCGTCGGCGCGTCCTCCATCTTGAGCATTTGCCGCGCCTCACGCTGAGACATTTGCGGGAGCGTTTCGGCTGGGGGGAGCGCGTTGTAAATCACGCGGATTCGGTTTTCCGGCACGCCCCAACCCATGACCATGCGCTTGAGGTATTCGCTCGGCACGATCACACTGTCCATGCTCCGCGCTTCCCGCGCCCGCATTGATTTACCCGCGTTGACCGTCAGGCTGTAGCGTTTGTTCTGGAAAACGTCGATGTCCTCATTCGGAGCGATCCAGCCTTTGCGGACGGATCGCTCCCATGCGAGATCGCCCACAATTTTGACAATGCGCGGCGCGTGATGATCGCCGTAGAGCGGCAGCCCAAGCGTGTGGATATAGGTGACATCTGCCCATTTGAGCAGCGGACGCGCCGCCCGCGCATAGTTCAGCGTGCGGACGGGGAGCGACTTGCGCGGAATGCGAGTCAGCGGGTAGGGGAATTCGCCGCCCTTCGCATCACCAAACGACAGCGCCCGAACCTCCCAACCGCGTTGTTGGAGTTCGGGCAGCAGTTCATAGAGATAGGTCGAAGGTCCGCCGGGTTCGGGGTGGAAAATGCCAGAGGCGATAAATAGGTTCGTCATTGAACACAGTCAGACGTTAAAAGTTAAAAGTTGAAAGTTAAAAGTGACGACAGCTATGCCTTACTTTTAACTTGTTACTCACCTTACGCAGGGGGTCAAATTGACCCCCACCCCGCTCGCTGCGCTCGCCTCCCTCCCCCGAATTCAGGGGAGGGCGCCAACAGGAGTCGGCTTGCTCCCCTCCTCGAATTCGGGGAGGGGTCGGGGGTGGGGTCAGAAATAACGATCTGCGTAAGGTGAGTCAGGTAAGTATGCGGGAAAGCATACGGGACGGATTGCTTATCGTGCAACGGGTAGTTTCGACATCAAAACTGTCAAGGGGAAAGTGACTGTAAAGCACTCGATTTGCACAACTATTCATCATTCGGACGGATACACCTATACGAAAGGAGAAAAGGCGCTATCCCTCCCCATCGCTAAAGCGAGGGGTATCTCGCGCCGATTTTGATGAGTGCCATTACCGACGTTCCCCGTAATCCCATCCGATTTCACAATACGGCACGCTTAGACAACCGTATTGGAGTTATCCTGATGTTGATCTTGCTGGTGTCGTCTACGATTGCTGCCGTTGCTTACTTAGCAACAGCGATTTCGTGGCGCAGTGAGCCGTTTCTGGGCGTCTTATACACACGCACGCTCGTCGTCGATGGCAGCACGCCGCTGACTGAAAATGGCTTTCCGGGTTTGATTGCGGGCTTACGGCGTGCTGACCAAATTGTCGGGATCAACGGGGAAACCCTGCCGACTGATAATTTTGGTGCTGCATTTGATCGCCTCAACGAAATTCGACAATCGCTCGATCCGACTCAGCCAATAACCCTTGAGTTTCTACGTCACCACACGGGCGATGTTGTTATAACGCCTCGCACAGAGGTCTGTACCGCAATTGACAGCCAAGTCTCACGCTGTACGGTCAATTACGTGGGTGGCACTTTCTCCGACGCCGAGTTTTTCGGATTTTTCATCCTGCCGTTTCTCTCTGGTTTGATCGTGCTAGGGATTGGGATTGCCGTTGTCGTGATGCGTCCCAACCTTGGTGCGACGCGCTATGTCGCCGTGTCCTGCATGTTGGCGGGCGTGTTCATGATCGGTCTGTTTGACATCAATAGTTCACATCGGCTTGCGCCTGTGTGGATTTTAGGGGCGTGTATGCTCGGCGGTTCGCTGGTGGGCATGACGCTCGTTTTCCCTATGAAATTAGGAATATCGCTGCGTTACCCGGCAATTCGCTTGTTGCCGCCTTCGATCACCATGATCATTGCGGTGATCTTCATCGAACTGTATAGAAACCCGCCCGACGCAGTGAGCGGGAATGTTATGCTGCAATGGTCAACCGGGACTGCGCTGGTCGGTGCAGTCTTTATGATTTTCGGGGCGCTGCGAAGTCGCGTGCTTGCCACCTCGATTATTGTGCGCGACCAGAGCAACACCATTTTGATCGGCATTTCGCTGTCGTTTGTTCTCAGTGCTATTTGGTTGATTAATCTGGTTGCGCCTACGCCCGATGGTCGGGCGCTCGTGCCGCTGAATACATCGGCGTCCATGCCGTTCATCATTCTACCGTTTATCAGCCTCGCCTATGCCGTCCTGCAATATCGCACGGTAGATACCGATAGAGTCTTGAGCCGGGCGATCACCTACATTGTGATGATGTTCGCCGTGATTATCGGCTTCTTCCTACTCATGTTGAGCGTGACCATCGTCACAGGCAGCTATGTAGGGTCGAATAACCCGGTGCTGCTGGCGCTGGCGGTCTTTTTGACGGCAGTCTTTTTCAACCCGCTGAGAATGCGCTTGCAGCAGCGTATCGATCAAATTTACTTCCGCCGCCGCGTGAACTATCAGTCACGGGTCGAAGCGTTCGCGCAGCAGTTGACCACGCTGACCAGTTTCAGAAGCATCCTCGACGGGTTCAAAACTCAAATTGAAACCGCGCTGCTGCCAAGCGAAACGTTTATCTTTTTGCCCGACAAACAAACCAATGATTATGTCGCAGATGAAACGGATGTGCGCTTCACGCCCACGAGCAGTCTTGTCGAGCGGCTGTCGCATGACGACCCCATGATCCACTTTATGCCGGGGGAAACATGGGCGCGTGATTTGCTGGTGGAACGCCCGCGTTTGATGATCCTCAACGCCATGATCGTGATCGGCTTACGTGGGGCGAATCGTCTGCTAGGGTTCGTCGTAATCGCGCCGCCGCGTTCTAAAGTGGGTAAGTATTCGTTTGAAGAAATTCGCTTTTTGCAAAGCCTCACGTCGCAAATGAGCGTCGCGGTTGAACGCGCCCAAGTCGTTGAGTCGTTGGAACAGCGCGTGCGCGAATTGGACGTGTTGAGTCAGGTATCGCAAGCGGTGAACTTCACGGTAGACTTTGATAACCTGCTCGAACTGATCAGCGCACAGTCCGAGCGTTTGATTAACCTGACCCATTTTTACATCACCTTACGTGACCCGAACACGAACGAACTGTATCACGCTTTTTTCCTCGAAAACGGAGATCGCTACAGCGACAAAGAAGATTTGCGCTGGACGTTCGGCAACGACCTGTTTAGCGAAGTGATCCGCACCGGACAGCCGATGTGCGTGCCGAATTATCCGGCACGGCTGGCGGCGAACGGCGGTTCGCTGATCTACGAGGATAAGAGCATCTCTGCATGGATGGCTGTGCCGCTTGTGACGGGCGGGCGAACGCTCGGCGTCGTGGCGGCGGGGTCAACCGAGCCGGGTCGCGTGTTCAGCGATCAACAGTTGAAGATTTTCACGGACATTGCCTCACTCGCGGCAACCTCACTGGATAAAGCCCGCTTGTTCGCAGAGACGAACGTCCGCGCCCGTCAGCTTGCTGCGCTCAACGACATCAGTCAACAGTTGGTCGCCGCCGAAGCTGACCTTGAAGGGCTGCTGAAATTCATCACTTCCAGCGCGACAGACATTCTTAATGCACAAGCCGGATCACTGCTGCTGACCGTAGACGACGGCACAAGCGATCTCGAATTTCGGGTCGCTGTCGGCGGGTCGGGGGGCGACTTGATCGGCAAGCGCATTCCGGCGCGGCGCGGCTTGGTAGGTGAGGTCGCTTCAACAGGGACAATGGTGCTGGTCAATGATGCCCGCAATGACCCGCGTTGGGGCGGCGAATTTGGCAAAGGCGAATTTCAAACCAATAACGTGCTTGCCGTGCCGCTCATCACGCAAGACCGCGTGATCGGGGTGCTGGAAGTGCTGAACAAGAAAGGCGCCGCGTCATTCAGCCGCGATGACGGCGAACTGCTGACGACCTTTGCGAGTCAAGCCGCCGTCGCCATTGAAAACGCCCGTCTGTTCCAACTCACCGACTTGCAGTTGAATCAGCGCGTGGGTGAACTGGAAACACTGGAACGCATTGACGTTGAACTGAACCGTTCGCTCGACTTGATGAAAGTGGCGGAAATCACGCTGCGTTGGGCGCTGGCGAACACGCAATCCTCGGCGGGCTTGTTGGGGATTGTTGTGCCAGACCCGCCGCGCTTTGATGTTGTGTATAAGCAAGGTTACGAGCCAGAAGATTTGCCCGAACCCGTAGACGGGCTGTATCCGCTGGATAGGGGTATTATCAGCCGCGTGCTGCGTACCCGTCAGCCTGAACTCGTGCCAGATGTGCGGATTGACCCGAACTATACGCCATCTCTGCGGGGCGGCTTGTCGCAGATCACGATTCCTATGCTGTCGGGCGGCGTGGTCAACGCCATTTTGATATTAGAGACGAATCAAGAGCCGCGCTTGCGTATCGCGGATATGCCTTTCTTGCAGCGCCTTGCTGAACATTCGAGCATTGCGATTGCGAACGCTCAACTTTACGCTGAACTGACTCGTGCGAATGCTTCTAAGAGTGAATTTGTGTCGTTCGTGGCGCACGAACTAAAGAACCCGCTCACCTCCATCAAAGGGTATTCAGACATTTTGCTTGGCGGTAAGACGGGTGTGTTGAGCGATATGCAGCAGAACGTCTTAAATACGATTCGTTCTAATGCCGAACGGATGAACACCATTGTGAGCGATCTTGAGGACGTGACCAAACTACAAACGAACAAGATGCAGATCACGTTCGGATCGGTGAACATTCGCAATGTGGTGACCGAAACCTTGCGCCCGTTCCAAAAGCAAATTGAGGACAAGGGGCAGAATTTGCTGGTGGATGTTGCCGACGATTTACCGCTCATTCGCGCTGACCAGAATCGCTTGATTCAAGTGCTGACGAACCTCGTCTCCAACGCGCACAAGTACACGCCGCCCAACGGTGACATCACCGTGCGCGGCTTGGTTGATCGTGATCTGCGCGATAACAAGGGGCGTCCGCTCCCCGCCATGATCCATGTGAGCGTGGCGGACAGCGGGATCGGCATGAGCGAAGAAGACCTTGCACGGCTGTTCACGCCGTATTTCCGCAGCGAGAACACGCTCACCCGTGAGCAGCCGGGAACGGGCTTAGGCTTGACGATCACACGCGGGTTAGTGCAGCGGCATGGCGGCGATATTTGGGTTAAAAGTCAGGTGGGCATCGGGACGACGTTCCATTTCACAATTCCTCTTGCGGAAGAGAAAGAGAAGGCTTCTTGATTTGGTTTCGCTATATTCTTGTGCGGACAATGGCTCAAATTGCGATCATGCGCTTGAAGTCTCAGCCGCTTGACCCGAAGACGTTCATTATGCGTCCTACCTCAGATATGCGCGTTGAAAAGCAGGGGGGGCTGCCTATGGTTTTAGAGGGGGCGCTCAACTTTCGAGATATTGGCGGGTATCGCACAAGGGACGGACGAACGGTTGCTTATGGCAAGGTGTATCGCTCTGGCGAACTGGCAGGTTTGACTCACAGCGATCTCGATTATTTGCTCAATAAGCTGTCAATAAAATTCGTGTGCGACCTGCGTAACCCTGAAGAAATCGACATTGCGCCGCATCGCTTCCCAAGCGACTCGATCCGCTACCTCAGCATACCCGTGCTGCGTAACAGCGCATCACCGGATGATCAGACGATGGCGCGGGCATTGTTCAGCGGCAATCTCGAAAGAATTGATGAGGCGTTCGGCAAAACCTATATTGCTATGCTCGATGTAGCGGCGTCCTCATTCGGGGAAGCGTTGAAACTGATGGTTGACCCCACGAATTTGCCCCTAGTCATTCATTGCACCGCCGGAAAGGATCGCACGGGGATTACGACGGCGCTGCTGCTGTCCCTGTTGGGCGTGCCAGACCCCGCGATCATCGCAGATTATTCGCTTACTAACCTGTCGTTTGACAAGGTGTATTTGACGGCAAAAAACAACAAAGCCCTGCTTGCAACCGGCATGAATCCCGATGTGTTGATCCCTATTTTGATCGCTAAACCGCAGTGGATCGATGGGGCGATGCGTCATGTGAGGCGGATATACGGCTCGGTGGAGAATTACGTCAAGACCGCCGCCGGACTCACGGACGCGGACATCACCGCGCTGAAAGCGAATTTGCTCGAATAAAAACGCCCATCAGTTGATGGGCGTTCGGTTGTTCGAGACATTATGCCAGATGCGGCTTAAGCTGGTTGGTAATCCGATCTTTCGGCTGAAAGCCTGTGATCCGCACGACGGGTTCGCCACCCTTGAACAGAATCAAGGTGGGGATGCTCATGACGCCGTACTGCATGATCACATCGGGATTATCATCAGCGTCCAGTTTGGCGACGCGGATTTTACCTTCATACTCAGTAGCAATCTGGTCAACGAACGGCGCAATCATCTTACAAGGACCGCACCACTCCGCCCAGAAATCAACCAGAACCGGAGTATCCGATTTCAAGACTTCAAGTTGGAAATTGGATGTTGTTGCTTCAAATGTTTTGATGCCCATGGCAATACTTTCTCCCTACGTTTTGACGCTTGACTCCCGCTATGCTATCATGACTTGACCTTATAGGTAGCCACAAATATTGGGAGTATCTGATCGTTGTATGATTCCAGACGATCCACATCTACCAGAACTTACCCGTCGTCAAGAAGAAATCCTATCTCTGATTGTTCGGGCTTATACACAGCAACCAGAACCCGTTAGTTCCAAACATCTTGTAGAAAAATTTGGACTGAATTACAGTACTGCCACCGTGCGTAATGAAATGGCGACGTTGGAAGAACTGGATTATATCGCGCAGCCGCACACCTCTGCGGGACGTATTCCCACGCAGAACGGTTATCGCTATTTTGTGCGACGGCTGATTCACACCAGCGATATGACGCTGGTAGAGCAGTCACACATCAGCGAACGGATGCAAAGCACGCCGTTAGCGACTGAACAATGGATGCGCCTTGCCGCGACTATTTTGTCACGCACAGCACAGACCGCCGCATTGGTCACGCCGCCGAGCGCGGAAACCAGCCGCTTCAAGCATCTGGAATTGATCGCCATACAGGGGCGGCTTGTGCTGATGGTGCTGGTCTTGCAGGAAGGGACGCTGCATCAGCAGATGATTACGCTGGCGGAGCCGCTGCTCCAACTACGTCTGAGCGATATGGCAGAACTGATCAATCGGCTGTGCATGGATTCCACGACGACGGAAGTTCGCGCACGCAGCGTTCAAATGGGCGTCTTAGAGCGCGAACTGACCGAACTTGTGGCGGATATGATGGAAAAAGCCGACACGAATCAGGTACGGTTGGTGTACCGTGAAGGCTTGACTGATTTGATCAGCGCGTTTCCGAATAACGAAGGGGCGCAGCAAGCCGTTCGCGTGTTGGAAGAACGCGCCGTCCTCAGCATGATTTTGAATGAAGTGCTAACCCCGATGGTCAACAGCGTGCAAGTCGTGATCGCGGGAAATGGTCGGTGGGAAGAATTGAGCCACCTGACGATGATCGTCAGCCGCTACGGTATACAGGGACAGGCAAGCGGGGCGGTTGGCGTGTTAGGTCCTACCCACATGAATTATGGGCGGGCGATCAGCGCGGTAGGGTATCTTTCGGGCGTCATGACCACGATGATCACCAATGCGTTCGAGAAGCTGCCACCGCCACCGTTGATTGAACGGGACGACGAAGACGACGATCATGCGTAGGGACGTGCAACGGCACGTCCGTTTGTGTGAAAAAGAACCTCGTTATGAGACGATTCAACCACGCCTGTTAACGTGATTCTATGATTGAACTGTTAGACTTCACCACTGATTAAGCGGGGCGTTGGCGCTTAAGGAGAGACATAAATGACCCAAGAAACACCGGTCAACGACGAACAGCGTGCCGAGGGAGAAACCAACGGCGCAGAGGTGTCAGAAGGACAACAGGTGACACAAACGGAGTATCAAGCAGCGCAAGCGAAAGCACAAGAATATCTCGACGGATGGCAGCGGGCGCGGGCAGAATTTGCCAATTATAAACGGCGCATCGAACGCGAGATGAAAGACAGCGAGTATTTAGCGGCGGGCGATACGATCAAGTCGCTTCTGCCGGTCATTGATGACTTTGAACGGGCAATGGCGAACCTTCCGGCTGATCTAACAAGAAATTCTTGGATCAACGGTTTGAGTATGATCCAGAAGAAATTCAACAAATTTCTTGACGACGCTAACGTAACCATCATCGACCCGACAGGGGAATTGTTTGACCCCAATCAGCATGAGGCGATTGGGACGGAAGAACCCACAGATGCCGCGCCAAGCGGTCATGTGACCACTACCATGCAGCGTGGCTATTTGCTCGGAGAGCGCGTTTTGCGCCCCGCGCTTGTCCGTGTCGCTCAGTAAAAGAACCTAACGAACTTATCACAGGAGATTGTCCATGGGACGCATTATCGGTATCGATTTAGGGACGACAAATTCTGTTGTCGCTATTATGGAAGGCGGCGAACCGACGGTTATCCCTTCATCGGAAGGCGGGCGCTTGATTCCGTCGGTGGTCGCGGTCAACCCCAAAACGGGGGAACGTGTCGTCGGCAAGGTGGCGCGTAATCAGGCGGTGATCAACCCTGAGAACACTATTTTCTCGGTCAAACGCTTTATGGGGCGTAAGTTTGAAGACCCCGAAGTGCAGCGGGCAATCAAGTTTGTGCCGTACAAGGTGAGCGCCGCACCCAATGGTGATGTGCGTGTTCACATGGGCGGACGCGAATACAGCCCGCCCGAAGTTTCTGCCATGATTTTGCAGAAGATCAAGGCAGACGCCGAAGCCTACTTGGGTGAACCCGTGACGCAAGCCGTGATCACCGTACCCGCCTATTTCAACGATGCACAGCGTAACGCGACCAAAGACGCGGGTAAAATCGCGGGCTTGGAAGTGATGCGTATCATCAATGAGCCAACCGCTTCCAGCCTTTCGTTTGGCATGGGCGAAAAGAAGAACGGCATCATCGCCGTGTATGACCTCGGCGGCGGCACGTTCGACATTTCGACCCTCGAAGTTGGCGACGGCGTGTTTGAAGTACGCAGCACCAACGGCGATACCTATCTCGGTGGTGACGACTTCGACCAACTGATCATCAACTGGATTGCGGACGAATTCAAGAAAGATCAGGGCATCGATTTACGTAATGACCGTCAGGCGCTGCAACGCCTCAAGGAATCGGCGGAACGCGCCAAGATCGAACTGTCCACCACCATCAACACGGAAATCAACCTGCCGTTCATCACGGCGGACGCATCAGGACCCAAGCATCTCAACATGAACCTGTCCCGCGCAAAACTGGAAAGCCTGACTGCCAGTTTGGTTCAGCGTTCTATTGACCCGTGCCGTTCCGCGCTGCGGGATGCGGGCTTGGAAACGAAAGACATAGACACCGTGATCCTCGTCGGTGGTATGACCCGTATGCCCGCCGTCGTTGAAGCCGTTCGCGCTTTCTTCGGCAAAGAGCCGAGCAAGGGCGTTAACCCCGATGAAGTCGTGGCGCTTGGCGCGGCGATTCAGGGCGGCGTGTTGGGCGGCGATGTCAAGGATATTCTGCTGCTCGATGTGACTCCGCTGTCGTTGGGTGTGGAAACACTCGGCGGCGTGGCAACGGTGATGATCGAACGCAATACGACTATCCCGACCAAGAAATCACAGGTGTATTCGACAGCCGCAGACAGCCAGACGCAAGTTGAAATCCATGTTGTGCAGGGCGAACGTCCGATGGCGACAGATAATAAGTCGCTTGGGCGGTTCATCCTCGATGGCATTCCGCCAGCACAACGCGGCGCTCCGCAAATTGAAGTGACGTTCGATATTGACGCGAATGGTATTTTGAATGTGAGCGCCCGCGACAAAGCGACGGGACGCGAACAGAAGATCACCATTACTGCCAGCAGTGGTTTGAACGAAACCGAAATTCAGCGTATGGTCAAAGAAGCACAGGCGCACGCCTCAGAAGACGCCAAGCGCAAGGAATCTGCCGAAGCGGTCAACAAGGCGGACAGTGCGGTCTTCACAGCAGAGAAATTCCTGCGTGACTTCGGGGATCGCTTGCCCGAAGAAGCGAAGAAGCAGACGACTGAACGGATTGAAGAAGTCCGTAAGGCGCAGACTGCTCAGAATTTGGAAGACATCAACAGCGCGGTTGAACGCTTGAATCAACATTTGCAGACGTTGGGCGGTCAGATGTACGAAGAACCCGCCGCAGATGCAAACAGCGCGGCTGGCAACGGCACGAATGGCAGCACCCCCGGCGGCGCATCTGGTGAAGATGTGGTCGAAGGCGAATACAAAGAGGTCTAAGACGTTACCTGTTGAAAATCGTAGGGGCGACCCAATGGGGTCGCCCGTGTTAATGGGCGGGGACATTGCCCCGCCGCTACAACGATTATTAGATTGGTGACCGAGGGTCTGATCTAAAAAACTTTCTCTGTTTTCATGCATCATGTTCTGTAGACGGGTCGTATAGCAAAATCTGGGTGGGCAATGGCACGAGATTACTACGAAGTATTGGGCGTCTCCCGCACGGCGGACAAAGCTGAAATCAAAACGGCGTTCCGAAAGTTAGCCCGTGAATATCACCCGGATGTCAGCAAGCTACCCGATGCTGAAGCCAAGTTCAAAGAGATCAACGAGGCGAATGATGTCTTGTCTGACGACGAGAAACGCGCCCGTTATGATCGCTTTGGTCATGCTGGCGTCAGCGGCGCGGGGAACGGCGGCTACAGCGCGGGTGGCGCGGGATTCACAGGGTTTGAGGAAATCTTCGAGGAATTTTTCAACACGTTTGGCGCGGCACGCCAACAGCGGCGGCGCGGTCCTCGCCCCGGCTCGGATCGTCGGGCTGATGTGACGATCACGTTTGAAGAATCGGTGTTTGGTTCGCAAAAAGACATTGAATATGAGCGGCTCGAAACCTGCGAAACTTGCACGGGGTCGGGCGCTGCGCCGGGATCAACGCCCATTCGCTGCGTGCAGTGCGCGGGGACGGGCGAAGTTCGACAGGTGGTACAACAGCCGCTGTTTGGTCCCATGGTTCAGGTGACGACTTGCCCGCGCTGTAATGGTCGCGGTGAAATCGTCGCAACGCCCTGCCTCACCTGCAAGGGGAATGGTCGGATGCGTGCTAAGGCAAGCCTGACGGTTGAAATTCCGGCGGGCGTGCGCGAAGGCTTGCAGATTCAGGTTCGCAATGAAGGCGACACGGGCGAGAAAGAAGCCCCACAGGGCAACCTCTACGTGGTCGTGCATGTGCAAGAACACGAATTCTTCAAGCGCAAAGACAGCGATATTATTCTCGAAATCAGCATCAACGTGGCACAAGCGGCGCTCGGTGACAAAATCCCCGTGCCGACTGTCGAAGGGGATGTTGAATTGATGATTCCGAACGGCACGCAAACGGGCAAAGTATTCCGTCTGCGCGGCAAGGGGATTCCGCGTTTACGCAGCGACGGCACGAACAGCGGACGCGGCGATCAACTGATTTACGTACAGGTCGAAGTGCCGCAAAAACTGACAGACGAACAGCGGGCGCTGTTTGAAAAGCTGGCGGCAACGATGGGAACAGGCGTGCAAGCACAGCGCAACAACGGCAAAGGGTTCTTTGACCGCGTGCGTGATATGTTTGCCGGAGAAGGGAGCTAAAGCAGTTAAAAGTTAAAAGGGCAAAGTTAAAAGTAGAGCAGCATTTCACTTTCAACTTTCAACTTTCAACTTTCAACTCCTCACTATGAGTAGATGGATTGAAGTGACGCTGCGCGTAGACGGCGAGGCGGCGGAAGTCACCGCCGAACTGCTGCAAAAATACGGCTATCAGGGCGTAGCCATTGAGCATGAAGGCATTCCGCCAGATAAGCTGGATGAAGATCAAATCCCGCCGCCGACTCACTTAGCGGTACGAGCCTATATCCCTGATGACAGCCGCGCCGACGAAACGAAAACGCAGCTTGAACAAGCACTCGGTTATATGAACATGATGTACCCCATGCCCACGCCGATCTATCGCATGGTCGAAGAAACGGATTGGGCAGAAGCGTGGAAAGCACACTATCACCCGTTACGCATTGGGCGGCGTCTGGTGATTCGCCCGTTGTGGACGGAAGTCGAACTGGGCGCAGATGATGTCGAAGTTGCGCTTGATCCCGGTATGGCGTTCGGCACAGGCACACACCCGACGACTCAGCTTTGTTTGGAAGCGATTGAAGCATTGATGCCTTTAGGCGTCAATGTGCTTGACCTCGGCACAGGGTCAGCGATTCTGGCGATTGCGGCGGCGAAACTTGGGGCGGCGTCTGTCCTCGCGTTGGACATTGATCCCATTGCGGTGGAAGCGGCGGCTAAGAACGTCGAACAGAACGGCGTGAGCGATAAAATCACCGTGCAAGAGGGCAGTTTATCCAGCGTGATCACGTCGGCGCGTCGGTTTGATTTCATGCTGTGCAACATCCTTGCACGCATCATCATTCAGATGTGCGACGAGCATTTAGGCGATACGATCCGACCCGGCGGTTTGGGCATTTTCAGCGGGATCATTGTTGATCAAGCCGATGATGTTGAGGCGGCGCTGCGTAAAACCGGACTTGACCCGTATGCCCGCCGCATTCAAGGCGATTGGGTTGTGATCGAAGCGCGACGCCCTGCGAATTAGCCGTGTATCAACCAGCGGAACGCATCCAACGCGAATTTGATCAGATCGCGCAGTTTTCCAGCGGCGCGATCTGAACGGGTCATCGGGCTTGACCTGTCCCCCGAAATGATCCGCATTGCCCGCGAACGTTCCACAAGCACCCCCAACATTGAATCTCACCTTACGCACGAGTATCGTTTTCAGCCCTCACCCCCGACCCCTCCCCTGAATTCGGGGGAGGGAGGCGAGCGCAGCGAGCGGGGTGGGGGTCAAACTGACACCCTGCGTAAGGTGAGTAAATCAGAAGCAGCAAATCGCGTGTGGCAGGAACACGGTGACGGTGATGTCTACCCCCTCATCAGCGATGTTCGGCGGGCAGCGGCACATCTGCCGAGGGTACGGGTGCGAAAACATCTATTATGGCGCTATACGCTCGTGTGGCGTAAACCATCGAATTGAGCCGGAGTCCCGTTCATATTGGGGATGAGTTTTAAGGGGTGTTAAAGCCCTTTCATTGCAAAAAAGGGTATGATCGTAGCAAACCTTTCAAGCGAGAATAAACCCTGATGGATAGATCGTCGCCACAACCTCCTCAAAAGCCACAACGTCCAACGACACCACCGTCTACACAGCGCCGCGCTGCATCACCGCCACAATCTGCGCCCCGGTCAGCATCGACAACAAAACCCGAACGCCGATTCCGCCTCAGTACAGGTTTTCTGGTGTTTATCGGCAGTTTGCTCGGTTCGTTGATCGGTGTGGCGGCAGATTTTGGGCAAGCGGCGGACACTTTCGAGCGTGTTCAAAGCCTGTTTTATCCCGAACTGTGTATTGTGGGCAGCAACACCATTCTTGGCGATGGAATCATGATGGCGACGGATTGGGGCGCTGAGTTTCAAGAGCGCCAAGACGTGCGCGTGACTGTTCGTGGCGTCGGGTCGGTGCGCGGCGTGGAACAAGCGGTCAATGGCGATTGCGTGCATATCCTCGCCATGTCTGAACCGATGACAGAACGCCAATATCAACTGCTGCGAGATGCGGGAATCACGCTGGAATGCGCGGCAGAAATCGGTTATGACGTGATCGCCTTTGTGAGCGATATACAAAACCGAACCTCTGCTATTTTAGAGCGCAATTTGAGCAGCATCCTCATGGGTCGCATCAAGAATTGGGCGCAAATTGGCAACGGAGTGCCACAAGCGATTCGTATTTTTGCCCGTCCCGGCAGCGGCACCACCGAATATGTGCTGCTCAATGCTGCCCAATATAGCGATCCCGACATCACCGACAATGAGTATTTTCCGCCCGACAGCAATTATGAATCGTGTAGTTCTAATACAGAATGTTTGGACCAGACGCTGGCTACACCGGGATCGCTTTATTGGGTGAGTACCGCATGGATGCGAACACAGCCGGAACGCTATTTGCGCGTGATCCCGATATTGCGCGGGGATGAAGCGGCGATTAACCCGTTAGGCGACAATGTGAATTTGGATGAATATCCGAACTCGTTGATACGTCCACTCTATCTTTATGTGCTGTCGAGTGCTGGTTTAGATGACCGCAGCGAACAGGCAGCACGCGACTTTTTGCAATATGTTCGCAGTGTACATGGTCAAGAAGTGTTGGAGAGCTACCATTTTTACACGTTTTTTGACCAACCCAACGACGTGGATGTGATCATGCCGCCGGGGTTTGAACGTTTACCCGATGGGAGTCGTCCGGTGTGCTTGAATCACGTTTAACGATGGGGTGGCAACCCTCCAAAACCTTAAGCATGGGCGCTTGCTACGAAAAGGGAGTGGATACGGACGCGATGTATGGCGTCCCTACACAACAATCGCCTCGTAGGGACGGCATATATGCCGTCCAATATACCCATTCTTTTAGACACTCCCATGAAAACATCGTATTGTGAAATTCGGATTGTAAGGTACACTATTATGTAAATCTACCTGAGATGCCCACCTTCGCTGCCCTAAATTTGAATGTTGTGGAGAACTAAATTGAAGAAACCCTGCTGAATAGCAAAGAGAGCGGATTCCCTCTCATTCGGTTTATCGCACACATGGAATGGTCACTTAAAGATATGCCCGGTGTGAAGGACATCATCGAGTATGAAGCACGCCTGAACTATATCCTTCCGAAATACGATGATCCGGTGATTTGCGTCTACGACCTCGCCCAGTTTAACGCGGGGATTGTCATCGATATTCTACGCACACATCCAATGGTGATTTTGGGGAACAGTTTGCAAATCAACCCGTTCTATGTCCAGCCCGATCAATTTCTAAAAGAATTAGAATCACGCCGTATGTCCTCGGTCTCTTAATTTTATCTAGCGGAACCAGATAGCGTCATGGACACGACGGTAGATACCGTTCAAGCACTACGGCAGGGTTTGCGGGATATTGTCGCGCTAACGGCACTTCCCACCCTGTGGGCAGGACGTTCGACGCCGGAAGTCGCTGAAGGCTTATGTCAGGTCATCTGGACGTTGGTAGAGCCATCAATCGTATACATTTACGTCAAAATGCACCATGATGCCAACCCGCTTGAGCTTGTACAAACCGAACAGCAGCTTATCGTTGGGCAGCAAGCGCGGCTCATTGGAGAAC
>JBBQRJ010000026.1:0-20958 GCA_038214955.1 Aggregatilineales bacterium
TCGTACATTTGCGACCCCCGGGTCCCGTGCGCCACGTTGAACACATTGACGAAGCGATTGAACTGCTGGCGAACCATCCCGAAGCCGACGCCGTGCGTTCGGTGACGATGGCGCTGCAATCGCCTTACAAAATGTGGCATATTGCACCAGATGGCAACCTTAGCCCTATCATGCGGATTGAAGACATGGCAGACTGCCAATCCGTCGCCCGTCAAACCCTCCCCACCGTCTATTGGCAAAACGGTTACGTGGACGTGATTCGTCCGCGTGCGGTGCTGGAGAAAAACTCGATGTGGGGAGATACGGCACTTCCGTACATCGTTAACGATCAGTTATTCGAGATCGATTATCCTGAGAATATTCCGGCTGTCGAAGAGGCATTAAAGCGTCTCGAAGCAGGTTTATCATCGGACGCCAACCTCACTGAGGGACGGCATCCGGTTTAAAGACAGTATTCCATTTAGGGGAGCATTCCAGTGTCAAAAACAGTGCAAATTGGTAATTTTCTGGTCGGTGATGGGCAACCTTGCTTCATCGTCGCCGAAATCGGGATCAATCACAATGGCGATGTTGAAATTGCCAAGAAGCTGATTGACGCTGCCGTTGAAACGGGCTGCAATGCAGTCAAGTTTCAAAAACGTACCGTCGATGTCGTGTATACGGCGGCAGAACTCGCCAAGCCGCGTGAAAATCCGTTTGGCGCAACCAACGGCGATCTAAAGTATGGTCTAGAATTCGACTACGAAGATTATGCCGAAATTGACGCCCACTGCCGTGAAAAAGGCATGATGTGGTATGTCTCGTGCTGGGACGAAGGCGCTGTCGATTTCACCGAGCAGTTTGCAACGCCCGCTTACAAAATCGCGTCGGCATCGCTGACCGATAGCAATCTGCTGCGTCACCATCGCAAGTTTGGTCGCCCGATGATCATCTCGACGGGCATGAGTACGCTGGAACAGGTTGACCACGCTGTTGAAGTGTTGGGCAAACAAGACCTGATCATCCTGCATACGACCAGCACTTATCCTTCCAAACTCGAAGAACTCAACCTGAACGTGATGAACACGCTCAAGGCGCGTTACGATGTGCCGGTGGGTTATTCGGGTCACGAAGTCGGTTTAGCGCCGTCAGTTGCCGCCGCCGCGTTGGGCGCGTGCATGATCGAACGTCACATCACATTGGATCGCGCCATGTGGGGCAGCGATCAATCCGCGTCCGTCGAACCGCAAGGGTTTGAACGCATGATTAAAGACATTCGCGCCATTGAAGTCGCGCTCGGTGACGGCGTCAAGCGCGTCTATGAGAGCGAAGTGCCGATTGCCGCGAAACTGCGCCGCGAAATTAATGCATAATCGAGTACATGCATGAGCGTAAAACAGACGTTTGACCTCAGCGGGCGCGTTGCCATCATCACCGGTGGCGCGGGCTTGCTGGGCGTCAAGCATGGGGAAGCCGTCGCAGAAATGGGCGGCATTCCCATACTAGTAGACATCAACGAAGAACGAGCCTGTGCCGCCGCTGAAGCAATCACGGCGGCATATGGGACGCCCGCGCTTGGGTTGGCTGCGAACATCACGCAGTTGGATCAAGTCGAAGCCATTCGCCAGCGCGTGCTTGACCAGTTCGGGCGCGTCGATATTCTCATCAACAATGCCGCCAACAACCCGAAGGTTGAAGCGGGCGGCGGCTTACAGTGGTCACGATTAGAAAACTTCCCGCTCAACGTGTGGGAGCAAGACATCGCCGTTGGCTTGACAGGGGCGTTCCTGTGCAGCCGCGTTTTCGGTGAGCATTTCGCGGTGCAAAAAGCTGGCGTGATCCTCAACATCGCGTCTGACCTCGCCGTGATCGCGCCCGATCAGCGAATCTACCGCCAGCCCGGTTTGCCCGACGATCAGCAGCCCGTCAAACCCGTGACCTATTCGGTAGTCAAAGCGGGCTTAGTCGGCTTGACGCGCTACCTTGCGACCTATTGGGCGGATCAAGGTGTGCGCGTGAATGCGCTCTCCCCCGGCGGCGTGTACACCAGCCAAGATGATGCGTTCGTGCAGCGTTTGACGAACCTCATCCCCATGGGACGTATGGCGCACAAAGATGAGTATAAAGGCGTCGTGGTGTTCCTCGTATCCGACGCATCCTCTTACATGACGGGGGTCAATGTAGTGATGGATGGAGGACGCACGGTATGGTAGCCAAACCAAAAATGCTGGTATTTGATATTGACGGTGTACTGACCGATGGTCGCACAACGCTTTCAACCGCCGGAACAGAAGAAAAGACCCTCAGCTTCCGCGACTTGGACGCGCTCAACCGTCTCAAGCGGGAAGGCGTCGAAATCGCCTTTGTGACGGGCGAACACGGCGCAATGGTCGATGCCATTGCCGCTCGTTTCGGCGTCACCCGCGTGATTCAGGGCGCGAAAGAGAAACTTTCCGCCGTGACCAAACTGGCAGGTGATCACGGGTTGGCTTTAGCTGATCTGTGGTACGTCGGGGATAGTGACCGTGACGCCCCCGCTATTCGCGCTGTTGGCGTCGGGTTTGCCCCCGCAGACGGGACTCACGCTGCCAGAAGCGCCGCACATCGCATCCTCAAGGCGCGGGGCGGTGAAGGCGTCGCAGAAGAGATCGAAAGCGTGTGGCGCAGCCTCGAAATCAGCGACCCCGCCAAACTGCAAGCGGATATGGCGAACATTTTCAGCGACAGCATCGAAGCACATCAACGCTTGTTGAGCGAATCGCTGCCTGTGCTGTCACAGGTGGCGCAGGTCTTGACCGCCGCGCTCAAAAGTGGTCACAAGTTGATGTTCTTCGGCAACGGCGGCAGCGCCGCCGACGCGCAACACATCGCCGGTGAGTTTGTCGGGCGTTTCCTGCTCGAAAGCGAACCCTACGCCGCGATTTCGCTCTCCACCGATACCTCGATTTTGACCGCCGTCGGCAACGACTGGACATTCGATGATGTGTTCGGGCGTCAAGTTCGGGCGCTGGCGCGTCCCAGTGATGTCGCCATCGGCATTAGCACCAGCGGCAACTCGCCCAACGTGCTAAAAGGTTTGCAGGATGCCCGCAACATCGGCGCGACCACGATTGGCTTTACAGGGGGTAAAGGGGGCAAAATGTCGCAGGTTAGTGACGTTTGTTTCATCGCCCCTGCTGACAAGACGCCGCGCATTCAAGAACTGCATTTGCTGGCGTGGCACACCATTTGCGAAGTCGTAGAAATTGATCTGTTCCATTCGGTCTAGCGTTGTAAGGACGCGCCGTTGCGCGTCCGTTGTTCCATTGGTAGCAACTGGAGTACCGTATTGACCATCGTCATTGGTTGTGACAGTTTCTTATCGCTGCGAAACGTGCGAAATGCCGATCTCGGCGTGCGGCTTGCCGATCAACGGGTGGTCGTCCTCACCGCGCCCGATCAATACGCGGGATCGCATGAAGTCGCGCCGGAACATGTCGAGATCGATTGTCTGTTCAACTTTGACGCGGGCAAAGACCCCTCGCTTGCCCACCTGATCGAACGCGCCTATGTGACGCGCAAAGCCTACTACGACCCGCGCACCATGTGGCAAAAACTTAAGTGGAGCGTTTACCATGCTCACACCAAAGACTCGCCGCAGTTACGCATTGCGCTGATCAAGGCACAGGCGAAGTTTCGCTACTATCAAATGATGGGACGACTCGGTTACGCGCAAAAATGGCGGCGCGACTTCGCAAAAGCATTGCAAAATCACCCCATTATGGCGCAGTATGAAGAACTGCTGACCCGCCTTGACGCTAAAGTGGTCGCCGCCTTCTCGCTGGAAGGACCCCGCGAAATGGCACTGATGGAAGCCGCCCGCAAAATGGGACTCAAGACGCTGGTCATGGTGCGCTCACGCGACAACCTCGCCGCAAAAATCCAGCACATGCCCGACGCTGACGCTTATGTCTTGTGGGCGAACAGTACGCGAGACTTTATGCGCCACCTCTACCCCGAAATTCCGGCGGATCGCATTCATGTGACGGGAACACCACAGTTTGACCACCATTTAGATGCCAGTGTCCGCATGTCCCGCGAGGAATTTTTCGCCCGTATTGGACTCGACCCCGCGCGCCCACTGATCGTCTACACTTGTGTGACTCCCGGACTTGCGGATCACGAGATCAAGATCACGCAGCACTTAGCAGACGCCGTGCGCGACGGCAAGTTCATCAAAAACGCGCAGTTATTGGTACGCGGACACCCGCGCTGCTTCGGTTCAAATTTCCCACTGCTCAAAACAGTACATTCCGGTGTCGCGGTTTTTCCACTGCCGACAAATCTCGCCTATAAAAGCCCTGAACACGAGTCACAGGTTGTCCGCTTGATCCTCGAAGATGAGCCAATGCATCTGGCGACTCTCACCTATCAGGATGTGCAGGTTAACGTCAGCGGCACAATGATTGTAGACTCGGCTATTCTTGATAAGCCGACGGTGTGCGTCCATTACGACATTCCCGCAAACACGCCCGAAGGCTTATCTGCCAAACGCTTTTACAAACGCACCGATATGCAGTCGATTTTGGAGAGCGGCGGCTTGAAGCTGGCGAACAGCCCCGATGAATGTATCGCGCTCATCAACCGCTATCTCGAAAACCCGTCGCTAGAGGCAGCAGGACGCCGCACGATCCGCGAGAACGAGGCGGGAACACTGGACGGCAAAGCGGGTGAACGCTTGGCGGCACTTTTAGGAAAACTAGCGCATGGGAATTAAAACCCAAACTGCTTTACATTCCCTCGATGCCCGATGGGTGGATTATGTGGAACGTACACGCCAGTTCTATGCCGATCATCCCGACTTGCTCCCGCTGCGTCAGACAATCTTCAAGTCCTTCGTTGAGCGTAAGCTAACTCTTACTCAACTAGATCGCTTAAAGTTCTGGGCAAGTCCCCTCCTTAAGCGTCAAGCCAGCATGGGGGATTTATCTCCTGTTGACGTGGTGTTGTGGATTGATAACCCGCGTGAAGTCTTGGTCGAAGCGATTCTACCCATCTATCACCAGTTGATCGCGCAAGGCGTCAATGTAGGGTTGATCACTACACCGAATGTGCGCTCGAAGTTGGGCGACATCACCCCAACGGTTGAATTACGCATCCCTAACCACTTTCAATCGTCCAACAAGTGGCGGCAAGCATGGGACGAATTACAAGTCGTTCTCGGTGATGATGTCATGCCCGAAAGTTTTCCCGCCTTTTTGCGCGAGGGCTTCTACAGCGACAACGCGACCCGCGAGATTGAACGGATATTTAAGCTGCTCAAGCCACGACTGCTTGTCCTTCCACTAGAGCTGTACATTCCCGGTTCGACTGCTGTAACGACGGCACGCCAATTGAGCATACCGACGCTTCTGCTCCAACATGGAGCGCCGATCCCATACAACGCTCCGTTAGAAGCCGATCATATGGCAGTCTGGGGGGAAGTCTCACAAGAACAAATCGCAGAATATGGCATCCCTCTCAAAAAGTTAATCGTCCTTGGGAGCCCGCGCCATGATCATTTCCCGAAGCCAATTCCAAATGCTCGCGCCCAATTCAATCAACTGTTGGGACTGCGTGAGCTACCGCTGTTCGTCTTCTTCTCAAACGGCAACGACCTGCTGCGTAATTCGCGTGAAGCGTGCGAAGGCTGCGCGGCATGGCTTAACACGGCGGCAGAAGCCTTCGATGGGAAGATGGAATTTGTTGTTCGGCTGCACCCCAACGAAAATGGGGAGTTGTATACGCCATATCCAAAACTTCACGTCATGAAAAACGAATGTGATCTCAACTTGACCATCAGTGCAGCGGATATTTGTGGGGCGTTATGTTCTACTACGCTGGTAGACACGCTGCTGTATCATAAACCGGTACTTCAGTTTTATGCCGATGGATGGATTGATCTGGCGGATAACTGGCGGCGCGGTTTAGCACAACGGGTAAGCAGCCCTACCCAATTGATCGATCTGTTGAAAACAGGCGATTGGTCGCAGTTGGTCGAATGGCAATCGGCGCACATTCAAGACGTATTTGCGAACTATCCGCATAGTACAGACGTTGTAGCGGCTTATATCCAAGACCAGTTATGAGGGTCAAGCTAAAGTTCTTGATCATTAGACAACTAGCAAAATAACCTACAGTCCTAGCGGCATTTCTGTGGTATGGTCTGGATACTAAAGCGTGCAGTCGCGTGATAACATACCTACTACAGGTAGCAGAGGGCGAAACTCAACTTATCGCGTCGATTTCAAAAGGGAAACATGAAAAAAATGCCCAAGATGCTCCTCTTATCGCGGAGCGTCCCTCCCGGAGTTTCGGGTTCAAGTATCATAGTCTCCAATCTCGCCAAGCAGTTCACAAGAGATGAAATGGTGGTACTTGGGGCATACAAGCGCAACATGCCGGCTGTTGATTGGCGTCCAGAATATCCTAAACTCGGCTATGCCACCCTCCAAATTGGGGACGGGGTACGCGGTGAACGGTGGGTACGTTGGTTTCAACTTCCCCTGTTGCTGGTGTCAGTCTTATGGACGCTGTACACTCAGCGATGCCGCATTTTACTGACTGTCTACCCGGATATGGTCTATTTGTTCGCTGGCTATCTTGCCAGTGTGATCAGCAACAAACCCTTGTTTGTCTACTTTCATAACACGCTGGTGCAAGCACGTCCCGCAAGTTCATTTGCCCGCTGGTTGCAAGCAGCAGTATTCAAACGCGCCCGCTTTGTTTTTGTGATGAGCGAAGGAATGCGCCGTTTGTATACAGAACTTTACCCCGACCTAAAGTGTGAACCGCTCGTTCACAGCTTCAACGAGCAAATTCCAACTTTCGAGTCGGTAGCCCCTCGTCTACGCCAAACAAACGATAGATTGCACATCGTTTTTAGCGGCAATCTTAACTCATCCAATCGCGGTGCAGTCGAAGTCATTGCCAAAATGCTCCCCTACCTGCCCGATGCTGATGTCACCATTTATACAGGAACACACCACCAAACCTTCAAGAATTTGGGGTTTGAGGGTGACCGCATCGAGATTACGTCGGTATCGCGTGATATTTTGATTTCTAAGTTAGCAGAAGCCGATGTTTTACTTCTGCCACACGGTTTCACCGATTCATTCGCGGAAGAAGAAACACGCACCATTTTCCCGACGAAAATCATCGAGTATTTGCTTGCAGGGCGTCCGATTGTGGCGGTACTCCCGCAGGAGACCTTCCTAGCCGATTTCCTAAAGCACTACGACTGTGCAGTCGTGGTTACAAAACCAGACCCGGTGGCACTTACTGAAGCCATTCGCCGCGTGCAAACCGATAAGGCGCTGGCGGAACATCTGGTGAGAAATGCCCTGAACGCTGTACAACAATTCTATGCGCCGACGGTGGCAAATGAACTTCGTGAAGGCATTCTCCACCATCTGAATGTAGGGTTAAAAAGTAAGCAAGTCCAATCGGATACATCCGTATAACGTAGGTTAGGTAAGGGGGCAATGTGTCCTACTTCTTGAAAGCAGTTCTCATTTTGTGTGCCAGCGTCTTAGCAGGCTTAGTCGTTGGAACGGTTGGCGTAAGAAGCGCACTCATCATTCCGGGGGTCGTCGCGGTGATTGTTCTCGGTGCTTTGATTCTCACCAAACCGTATATCGGTCTTGTCGCTACGATGGCGGCTCTCCCTCTCGAAAGTTTGTATTCTGACCTTCCCGGCGGAACATCGGTACTCAGTATTATCGGGCTGATCACGATCACCGCTTATCTTGTCGGGAATCGCTTTGCGATTCGGTCACGCACAGGCTTTTCGCTGGTTTACCGATTCGCCATCGCTTTCGTCGCCTGGTTGTTCCTTTCAAATCCGACTGCCGCTATGGGTAGTCGAAACTGGTTATTCACCTACCTTCAACTGCTAGTCTTGATGTGGCTTTCTGCCGAAGAACTGACGCCTAAGCGCCAACGACATTTGATGTTGATATTTATCGGTATCACTATTGTCCCTGCCATCCTTGCGTTGGATCAGGCGCGTTTGAGCAGCACTATTTACCGTTCCACGCGGGCGTTAGGCTTAGTCGAAAACGCCAACATTTTCGCCATGTACCTGAACATTGGTATTGCCTTCACTCTCTATTTCATTGTGTCGTCGCACTTGTCCCGAATATTGCGCCTTGCTATGGTAGGGGTAATGATTCTGTTAATGCTGGCTGTCGTTCTCTCCATTTCGAGGTCAGGTGCAATTGCATTCGGCACTATGATGGTGTTTAGTATTATTTTCTACAACAAACTTGCTGCCGTGCAAACGGAAATAGAGCGTCGCAAAAACCTCTACAACTTGGCGTTCATCATCATTGTGATTCTAGCCGCCGCATTGATTGTCATACCGCCGCAATACTGGTCAATTCTGGAAGAAACCCGCCAGGTCGTTGAACAAGGCGCAGAAGCAGATAGAGGCACGTTCAGTATTCGGCTGGAACTATGGCAAGAGTCTTTGCAATTGTGGCGCACATCTCCTATAACGGGCATCGGTATCGGGCGCTTTTTCGTCGCTTCCGGACATGTCGTACACAACATGTATCTGCAAGTGCTTTCCGAACTGGGCATCATCGGTTTCACATTCCTAGTCGGTTGGCTCGGTGCAATCGTTTATAACCTTCTACACACCATGTATAGGTCAGAGAATAAAGAGAAAGTCGCGCTGGCAGCCGCGTGGATGTTAATGCTCATCGCTATTTGTGTGATGGGGTTAAGCGGAAGCTGGCAGCTTTACAGCAAAGCATTGTGGTTGTTGGCAGGGGTCAGCACCGTTTTCATCGCTCAACAACAGTCAGTCGCTAAGTCTGAGGTCGTACAACAGCCTCAACTCGTGGCAACCAATACATAGAGGAGTGTGATCGATGTGTGGTATTGCAGGTTGGGTTGGTCTTGTCCCGAACGGCGCCAAAGTTGCGCCGCAGATGCTCAATTGTTTACGGCATCGCGGTCCCGACGCACAAGGCATCAAAATGTGGGATGACGCCGCGCTGCTCCATGCGCGTCTCAGCATCATCGACCTCGAACCGACGGGCGCACAACCGATGCCGAACGAAGATGGCACGGTCTGGACAATTTTCAACGGTGAAATCTACAACCACCACGAACTGCGCGATGAATTAATTCAGTGTGGACACTCTTTTCGCGGGCGGGCAGATACCGAAATTCTAGCGCATTTGTATGAAGAAGAAGGCAGCAACTTCATCCACAAACTGCGCGGCATGTTCACGCTGGCAATCTATGACTCGCGCCGCAAAATCATGGTCGTGGCGCGGGATCGCTTCGGGATCAAACCGCTGTTTTACAGCCTCACCCCAGAACGATTTGGTTTTGCCAGCGAAATTCGGGCGCTTCGGGCGCTTCCCGGCATTGATGCGACCCCGAATATGCAGGCGGTCTCCGACTTCGCCGCACTGTTCTACATTCCCGCGCCGCAAACGTTTTTCAAGGGCATTTCCGCGCTGATGCCCGGTGAAGTGCTTGAACTGCAATTTCAGGGTGATCAGGTGGCTTGCAAGCGACGCATGTACCACACTTGGGAAATTGCGCCCAACTATGATCTCTCGATGGACGAAGCCGTTGAGCAAGCCGAAGCATTATGCGATATTGCAGTCAGACGCCAGCTTGAGTCTGATGTACCACTTGGCGCAATGTTGAGCGGCGGCATCGACTCATCGTTGGTGTGCGCGTCTGCGAATGCCGCGCTTGACGGTACGCTGAATACGTTCAACGTGCGTTTCGCAGAATCAGACTATGACGAAACATGGGCGGCGGTTGCCGTCGCTGAACACATCGGCAGCAATCACCACACGCTCAACGTAGACAACGCGCAGGGCAGTTGGGACTATGTGACCGAAATGCTCAACCATGCGGGGCAGCCTTTCGCAGATACCTCGATGTTCGCGGTGGACAGCGTGTCGAAGCTCATGCGCCAGCATGTGACGGTTGCGCTCTCCGGTGATGGCGGCGATGAAGGTTATGGCGGTTACAAAGCCTATGGGCGCGTCAGCAGCTTATCGCAGTTTCAGCGTATGCCCACTTGGATGTGGCAGAACACGGGCAAAATTGCCTCTATGGGCTTGAGTGTCGCCGCACAAATTGGCGTCGCGCCTCAGCATTTATCTGCCCGTATGCGTGACATCGCCGTATCGAATGACAGCACCTATCTTGTGCAAAAAATGTTCTGCGTGCTGCCAGAAGAAGAACATCGCCTGTTATGCCGTGACATTGATGTAGACCCTATCCGGCGCTTGTTTGAACCCCAATGGACAAACCGCGCTTATGCGACTCCTGCCGAACAGCTTTCGGCACAGATCGCAGAAACCAATCTCCGTGTGGAAATGCCGAATGCCTTCCTATTCAAGACCGACATCGCCAGTATGCATCGCAGCTTAGAGATTCGCGTCCCCATGCTCGATGAAGATATGTTCCAGTTCGGACTCTCGCTGCGCCATCATCTCAAGGTGAATCACGGGCAAACGAAAGCCGTTCTGCGTAGAGTTGCGGCACGCAAACTTCCTGCAAAAGTCGCACAGAAGCCGAAGCACGGTTTCGCTATTCCGGTGGATACATGGGTCAACGCCGATTTCAAAACCCAACTGCGCGAAACACTGCTCGGAACAAACAGCAATTTACCGCGCTTCTTCTCGCCAGAGTCCTACAAACCGATCATCGAAGCGTTTGTCGAAGGGCGACCCTATCCCGGCGTCGCACGCAGTTTGCTTTACCGCCGTGCCATCATGCTGCTGTCCGTTCATCTAGCTGCCGCCGCCTAACCGATGCGGATTCTGTACATTACCAGCGTCCTCAATCGGGGGGGCGCAGAACAACAGCTTTACTATCTCCTCAAGTATCTCCGTCCTCAGCCCGACGTGACTATTGTCTCGTTGGGCGGGACGGGGCATTGGGAACAGGCGATCAAAGACTTAGGCGTGCGGGTGATTCCGCTCAAGCGCAAAAGTAAAGGCGACCTGTCGCGCTTGTTTGAACTCATGCACATCATCCGTTCCGGTCACTATGACATTGTGCATCTGTGGATCGACAACGTTCCCGGCATTTATGCCCATCTCGCCATGTTTGCCGTTGGACACCCGCGTTTCATCACGGGCGAACGCGCCGATATTTACAGCCAACCGGGGTGGTATCGCCGCTTTAAGCGCGTGGCAAACCGTCGGGTCAAGCGGGTGCTGTGCAACTCAAACGCCACTGCCCGCAACGTGATTCACGAACGACTCGCCTCAGCAAGTCAAGTCGATTACATCCCGAACGGTATTGAGCTAGATCGCTTCACGCCGAAACCTACCCCATCCGACACAATTACGTTGGGCATGGTGGGCAGCCTGAGCGCGGTCAAAAACCCTGAAATGTTCGTGCGGGCAGCCGCAAAGGTGATCGAAATTCAGCCGTCCGTGCGCTTTATGCATGTGGGTGACGGCGCAATGATGGACGATATGCGTCAGCTTGCGCGTGATCTTGAGATTGCCGACTCGCTCACTTTCTACGGGCTGCGAGAGGATATTCCGAAGCTGTTGCAGCAAATGGATGTTTTCGTACTGACGAGCAACAGCGAAGGCACGCCTAACGCCGTCATGGAAGCAATGGCAGCGTCGCTCCCCTGTGTGACGACGAATGTGGGCGATTGCAGCGGCTTGATCACCGACGATGAAAACGGCTACCTCGTTCCGGTAGGCGATATTGATCAACTGGCGGCGGTGCTGCTCAAACTCACTAAAGATGCAAGTCTACGCCGCCGCATGGGACAAAACAGTTGTGAACGCATTCAAGCCTATGACGTGCATCGTATGGCGGAACGCTACCAAGTAATCTACGCCGACGTGTTGAAATAATCCACTCCACACTCTCATCCTTCAATAGGCGGGACACGTCCCGCCCCCACAGCGATAGTTTCAATCGACCTGTCGCCCTTCTCATTTTTTTGGGAGGGGGCTAGGGGGTGAGGCTTGTTTTCGGGTCGGGGGTCGGGGGCTGATACACTAACCTGCCCCATAAGGTTTAATGCGCGTTTGAATAGGGTAAATTCATTTTATTGGCATTTACGGCATATTTCAGACCTTGCCTAAACATCGTAATTTGCGTTTCGCTGTATAATGCCTGTTGGTTCATAGAGGTTATGTCATGTCAGCGTCGGAAAGCAGTTTAATCAGAAATCCCACCTATGCGCCTGAGCATAAACGCTTAGGAGCATTTATGAGTCGATTAGATCGTTACACGCAGCCTGCGGCAATACTTAAGGATCATGAGGATATTCGCCGCGCACGTTTACTCGCCTATCTCTCGCTTTCGCTGACCTGCATCTTTATTCTAGCGACTGTAATCAGTATTTTCACGTCGATATTCTTTCCCGACCCGCTCATCTCGGTTGGCGTTCTAGGCACTATTCCCATTGCCTTGGCGGGTATTGGTTTCGGCATTGCATTTCGATTTAGCTTGACGCAGCACTATAAAATCGGCGCGTGGATTACCATTACGATCATATTCACGTTTATCACGCTCTTCATGCTGTTGTTCCCGCTTTTGGGCGTGGTATTGACGATGGGCTATGCTGTCCCTGTCTTGATTGCCACTATTTTCTTAGATGCTTCCGGCACTATTCGCGTGTTCGTGATCTCCCTACTGCTGACAACGATTGTGCTGCTGCTGCAAGGCGTTTCCGCAATCAGCTTTTCGTTCATCTGGGCGGTTTCCCTCGTTGTGACGCTGCTCGTGGTGTTGGTGTCGCTCTTGCGCGAACAGGACATGCGTCAAGTCAAGCGATTGCGCGAAATGGAAGTCGCGGAAGGCTTACGCTTACGCAGCGAACTCGACCTTGCCCGCAAGGTACAAATATCGATGCTGCCGAAACACCTTCCCGTTGTGGCAAGTCTCGACCTCGCCGCTTACTCGCAGCCCGCTTATGAAGCCAGCGGCGACTTCTACGACATGTTCTTTATCAACCATAACCGGGGCAACGAAAAGAACCCCCGAATGGGGATCGTCGTGTGTGATGTAGCTGGCAAAGGCATCTCGTCTGCGCTGGTGATGTCTGCGACTCGCGCCGCGCTCCGCTCTGAGGCTGAACGGACATTCTCCCCTGCTGAAGTTTTGAGCAAGGTCAACGAAATACTGGCAGAAAGCATCCCAAGCGGCTTATTTGTGACTCTGTTCTACGGCATTTACGAACCCAACGAAGGGTTGTTATCCTACGCCAGCGCCGGACACCCACACCCATTCTATTGGCATGGCGCAAAAATGACCGAACTTGAAAACTACGGGATGCCGCTTGGACTTGTGCCGGAAAGCGACTACAAAGACGTGATCATCAAACTTTCTCCCGGCGACTCGGTGTTCATCTATACCGACGGATTGGTAGAAGCCCTCAACCCGCGCCGCGAAATGTTCGGCTTCGACTTAGCAGAACAGAGTGTCACAAAGCATTCGCGCCGCCGCATGAACGCCACTGATTTAGTTTCATCCACGCTGAAAGACATGGAACTTTTTGTTGAAGGCGAACGACAGCAGGACGACGTAACGATTGTCGTTCTTCAGGTCAAGGAAGGGCGTGCCTTCTGACCACGAGTCAAGGATTAAACTTGCACATTGATTCTGTTCTGAGTTTTATACCGATAGATCGCCGTCACAGTCTTGCGCGGGGAGTTCCTCTCCCCTCTGCGGTGACTGGTTCTGTTTTGTTTGCCGATATTTCCGGTTTCACCCCGCTCACCGAATCGCTTGCCCGTTCGTTAGGCGCACGTTATGGCGCGGAAGAACTCACCCGTCAATTAAACCTTGTCTATGACGCGCTGATCGAACAGGTGGATCGTTTAGGCGGCAGCATCCTCAGTTTTAGCGGCGATGCGATCACCTGTTGGTTTGACGGGGAAGTCTCCCCGCCAGATGCGGCGTTACGGGCGCTGACCTGCTCGTTCGCCCTTCAAACCGCAATGGGCGCATTTGAACGTGTCACCCTCCCCAATGGGAATACCGTCCGCCTGTCACTGAAAGCGGCGGTTGCCAGCGGAGACGCCCGCCGACTGCTCGTCGGTGATCCCGATGTGCTGGTTATGGATGTGTTAGCAGGGGCAACACTCACACGCATGGCACAAGCCCAATCCAATACCACCAGCGGCGAAGTCGTGTCAGATGAAAGAACGATTGAACTTTTGCCGGGTATCTGCGACATTGCCGAATGGCGTCAAGACGACGAATCGGACGCGCAATTCGCCGTGATTCGTCAGTTGCATCAAATTGCGCCGTCGTCCCCTTGGGAAGACCTCGAAGCCGACGCCATCACGCCAGAGCAAATCCGCTCATGGATGCTGCCCGCCCTCCACGAACGTCAGGACGTTTCATCGACTGAACTACGCCCGGCGGTTGCGCTGTTCGTCTCATTCGATGGCATTGACTACGATAATGACCCCGACTGTGAGCAAAAACTGGACCGTTATGTACGCTGGTCGCAGTCGGTTTTGCTCAACTATGATGGCACGATGCTTCAAGTCTCGGTTGGGGATAAAGGCAGTTATTTCTACGCCGCGTTTGGAGCGCCCACCGCTCACGAAAACAACGCCGTGCGGGGGGCATCGGCGGCGCTGGAACTACGCAAACTTCCGGCTGAACTCAATTACATCCATTCTGTGCGGATCGGCATCACACAGGGGATTGTGCGGACGGGCGCATATGGCGGCACGGGTCGTCGTGTTTACGGTGTCATTGGCGATGATGTGAACCTTGCCGCCCGCTTGATGACCCACGCTGATCCCGGTATGATCCTCATCAGCGAGAGCGTGCAAAAGTCGCTCGAAGGCACATTCTTCACGGGCGAACTCGCGCCGATCACCGTGAAAGGCAAGCAAGAATCGCTGTCGGTTTTCCGGCTCGTCGCCAAAACCGAAGAAACCGAACGTAAGCCCGTGCGACTGCGCCGCCTCGTAGGACGCAGCGCCGAACTAGGGCGCTTGATGAAGCAGGTTTCGCCGTTGGCAGACGGACAGTCGGGCGGTAGTACATGGATTTACGGTGATGCGGGAATCGGCAAGACGCACCTCATTCATGCCTTGCGTGAACAGCTAGGCGATCTGGTGGCGTGGTTTCGCTTCCCCACCGATCAACTCGTGCATGAGTCGCTTCATGCCGTGCTGCCTATCCTGCACGAGTATTTCAACTTCTACCTTGCCATCAACGAAGTGCTTAAAAAGACCCTGTTTGACCGTCGTATTGACCGTTTGATTCGCGGTTTGCGCGGTCATGCCGATGAAATGGTCGAAGAACTTTCCGAAGCCCGCTGGTATCTGGGCGCATTGATGGGCTTGCACTGGCACGGCTCATCTTACGAAAACGCCGACCCGAAAATCCGCTTTCAGCGTTCGCTTAATGCCATTACCACGCTGTTACAAGCCGAAAGCCTCATCAAACCGTTGGTGATCCATGTGCAGGATGCACAGTGGCTAGACAGTGATTCGCGGTCAGTCATCGAATCGCTGATCGAAAGCACGCCGCGTTTTCCAATGGCGCTCATCATCGACAGCCGCGAAGTCAACCACGCGATGTTTGAGCGCGGCGCGATCACGCTGTTTCCCGTGCGCGAACTAGACCGGGCGGGGGTCGCAGAACTAGCGACGGTGATTCTGAATGGCAAACTCCGCCGTGACGCGGTGAATTATCTGGTGCAAAAAGCCAACGGCAATCCGTTTTTCACTGAACAGCTTGCGCTCGACCTGTGTGAGCGGGGCGCGTTCGTGCGTGACGCATCCGGCGAATGGATTATGAACAAGCAGACTATTGATGATATGCCCGTCAATATCAATGCCGTACTGATCGCCCGTTTAGACCGTTTGGTGTCGCCGTTGCGCGTTACCGTGCAAGTCGCGTCGATATTGGGACAAGAATTTGAAGTTCCGGTGCTGGAACGCATGATGGACGACCAGAGCAGCGTCCGGCAGAAGGTCACGCAAGCCGCCGATGAAACCATCTGGGTCAGCCAGAGCGAATCGGTTTATGTGTTCCGCCATGCCCTGCTTCGAGATGCCGCCTATTCAATGCAGTTGCAAGAACGTCTACGCGAGTTACACGCACGGGCGGGCGCGGCGATTGAACACGTATACGCCGATAATCTCATCGTCAAATCGCCTGATCTGGCGTACCACTACGAAAAGTCCGGCACAAACAAACAGGCAGTTTATTACCTGATCAAGTCGGCTCAGTACATGCTCTCCCTGCACGCGAATCACGAAGCCGTCGGTTACTACGAACGGGCGGCTGCGCTTGCCGAAAAAACCGATATGCCCCCCGCTGATATTGCGCCGATCTACGAAGGGTTAGGCGATTTGCACGAAGTAGCGGGCGAATATCTGCAAGCCTTCGAAGATTACGACTTCGCGCTGAAAGATGTCCCCGCAGACCGTTTTGGCTGGCGCACCACGCTTCACCGCAAAAAGGGACAGGTGTTGCAAAAGTGGGGGCGCTACGACGAAGCGACACAATCTTTTGAAGCGGGTCTGGTCGAACTGCAAGGCGACCTCAAACCAGAAGAAGCGTGCCAGCTCTACGCGGGCTTAAGCATGATCAATTACCGTCAGGGCAAGTTGGATGATGCCCTAGAACTGGCGAATGTCGGTTTGATGATGGCACACATGCAAGACGATAAACGCAATCTGGCGTATGCTATGCAAACGCTCGGTGTCATCCACTGGAAAATGGGTGACTTTGCCGACTCCATGCAGTATTACACCGAAAGCCTATCGTTGTGGAAGCAGTCGAAAAACACGCTCGGTTTAGCGGGCATACAGAACAATCTTGGCTTGCTGTATCAGAGCATGGGCGACTTAGCCCAAGCCCTCATCTATCTCGAAAATGCGCGGCAGTTGTTCGATCAGGTAGGTAATTTACATGGGCTGGCGTGCGCCTACGATAATTTAGGTGAAGTCTACATGCAGCAAGGCGAAGAATCGTTAGCAATGGATTGTCTGGAAAAGGCGGTCAGCATTCTATCGAAAATTGGGCTGGATGAAACTCAGGTATTTAGTGGAATGTGGCAAGCAGGGACATGGTAGCAGCGTAGGAGCATCATAGCGTGACCTTAAAAACCGTCGAAATCAAAATTCCATGCGAAGTTGGGTACGAAAAAATTGCCATGCGAACAGCAGGTGATCTAGCCAAGCGCATGGGGTTTTCGCAACCCCGTATACACGACCTTGAAACGGCTGTCGCAGAGGCATGTATCAACGCGATGGAACATGGCAACCAGAACGATGTTTCGACTAAAATTTACGTGTCGATGACTGTCCATTCAGATCGCCTTGCCATTGACGTACTCGATGAAGGGCGCGGCGGACCGCCGCCCACAGTCATTACAGCGCCCGATATGGCGGCGCAAATAGACGGCACGCTGCCCCCCGGCGGCATGGGCTTATTCGTGATCAAATCGCTCGTTGATGAAGCAGAATTTGTCCCGCCGAATTTAGGCACTGGCAATCAATTTCGCATGGTGATCCATTTACAGCAAGAAGGGGAATCTTCATGAGCAGCCCGACACTGAACATCGTCACGCGAAAGACAGACACCGCCGTCGTACTCGAACTGCATGGCGATGTGAACTCTGAAGGTGACGCGCCGATCAAAGATGCGTATCACACAGCAGTTGCAGCAGGTGGGGCGACCACCGTTTTGTTCAACCTCAGCAACACCGCCTATATTAATACGTCGGGAATCTCTGTCTTGATCTCCATCGTCATGGAAGCGAAAAAGACGGGTAATAAAATTCTTGTGTCTGGTGTCAGTACCCATTACAAAAAAGTTTTTGACCTCGTGCGCTTCTCGCTGTATGTAACCATGTTCGATACTGAAGAAGCCGCACTTGCCAGTTTGACCTCAACTTCGCTCCCCAGCGAATAAATAAAATGACCTCACCCCCCTCTCCGAAAAGCGAGAGGGGGCGAGAGAAGTTTGTTTGCTCCCCTCCCTGAATTCGGGTTGGGGTTGGGGTGTATCCGAAACTCAGGTTAAACTAATGCTGAAAATATCGCATGAGGATAATCGCCGTGAACGTGTTGATCACCGGAGCATTTGGCAACGTCGGAACGAGTCTGCTGCGGGAATTGCTGCCCCGTAAGACCCATAACGTTCGCTGTTTTGACCTCAAAACCCCCGTCAGCGAAAAACGCGCCCGAAATTATACGGGACAGGTCGAAATTGTGTGGGGGGACGTTCGCAATGCCGCCGACGTACAACGCGCCGCCGCTGACCAAGATGTGATCATCCACCTGATAGCGATCATCCCCCCCAAAAGTGATGTCAACCCTGAAGTCACTAAAGCGATCAACGTGGGTGGCACAATCAACATCCTCAACGCCATCAAAGGCAAGCCGACTCGACTCATCTACTCATCATCACTGGCATTATTCGGCGCGACTCAACATATGCCGCCGCCGCGCACGGTAGACGACCCCATTCAACTCACCGACATTTACACGGAAACCAAAGCGGAGTGTGAACGTCTGATCAAAGAGTCCGGTGTGAATTACACCATTCTGCGCTTCGGCGCGGTCTTGCCGATTGATGCGCTCGGTACGATTGACCCGCTCATGTTTGAAGTCCCGCTCACTGACCGTATGGAATTTGTCCACACCTACGATGTCGGTTTGGCGCTGGCAAACGCCATTGTCTCTACAGATATTATCGGCAAAACACTGTTGATCGGCGGCGGCAAACGCTGTCAATTGTATCAACGCGAAGTGATGACCAAACCGTTCGAGGCGTTGGGGATCGGCGCACTGCCCGAAAGCGCCTTCGGTTCTACCACCTATCACCTCGATTGGTTAGACACGACAGACAGTCAGGCGTATCTCAAGTATCAGCGGTTCACGTTTGATGATTATGTGCGTGATGTAGTGGCGGCAATTGGTTGGAAACGTCATGCTATTCGCGTGCTACGTCCATTTATCCGGCGTTATCTGCTGGCGGGATCACCGTACTACAAACGAACGCGGCAATCCTAAGACAAGCTTTTGTTTTCTCCCCTCTGCTTTTTCGGAAAGGGGTCGGGGGTGAGGTTTCTTGTAACTGAAAGGATTGAATCTATGCATATTGTCATTCCCGACGATTATCAGGACGCCGTGCGTCACCTTGACTGCTTCGCTGTGCTGGCGGGGCATGAAGTGACCGTCTACAACGATTCGGTCACAGAAATTGACGCGCTGGTGGAACGTTTTCAAGATGCTGATGCGCTCGTACTCATCCGTGAGCGCACGGCGATCACCGAGTCGCTGCTGGCGAAACTCCCCAAGCTCAAAGTGATCAGTCAGACGGGGCGCGGCATTCCCCACATGGATGTTGCCGCTTGCACACGTCACAAAATCCCCGTTCTGGTAGGCGGCGGATCGCCCTTCTCCACCGCTGAACTGACGTGGGCGCTCGTGCTTGCCGCTACACGCCACATTCCGCAAGAGGTCGCCAACCTCAAGGCGGGGCGCTGGCAGCGCAAATTCGGGATCGGCTTGCATGGGCGCACGTTGGGCATTTTCAGCTATGGCAACATCGGCAAATTGGTTGCCAATTACGGACGGGCATTCGGCATGAACGTGTTGATCTGGGGGCGCGAAGGTTCGCAGGAACGCGCCCGCGCTGATGGCTACGACACCGTGACCAATCAGCGTGAGTTATTCGAGCGTTCCGACGTGCTGAGTCTGCACGTCAAGCTGACGCCCGAAACGCGGGGAATCGTGACACAAGCCGACCTCATGGCGATGAAACCCACCGCGCTGATCGTCAACACCAGCCGCGCCGATTTGATCGCTCCCGGTGCGTTGGTCGCTGCGCTGCAAGCAGGTCGCCCCGGTTACGCCGCCGTTGATGTCTACGAAAGCGAACCCATTCTCGATCCGACTTACCCGCTGCTGCACATGGAAAACGTCGTCGCTACGCCACACATCGGCTACGTCGAAAAAGACAGCTACGAGGCGTATTTCGGCGCGGCATTCGATGGTTTGGTCGCGTTTGTGAATGGCTCACCGAAAAACATCATCAATCCAGAAGTCTTGTGAGTCTAACCCGCATCCGATTATGACGAAATATTTTTCGTAATCCTCTTAGTCCTCATTCACGTCCTGCTTATCTTTGCGTTCTATGATAGGTGTATTGTAACACTTGATGGAGATACACCAAAATGTCTAACAGTCCAACGTGGGATCAAATCAAGGGTGCTTGGAAACAGTTGAGCGGCAAGGTTCGTGAAGAGTGGGGCGACCTCACCGATGACGAAATCATGCAAATGAACGGTGAACGTGACCAGCTTGAAGGCAAAATTCAGCAGAAATACGGTATTGCGCGTGAAGACGCCAACCGTAAAGTCGATGAATGGGCGAAGCGCGTCAAGTTATAGCCACTGCATCAGCAGATTAGAATCTTCGTCAGGGCGACCTTAAAAAGGTCGCCCTTTTTGATTCCCTCACAGCCATTGACGTGTACTGTAGGGACGCCCAACGGGGCGTCCGCCGCGTTCGATGCAGTAAATTTGCTCCCCCTCTCGCTTTTCGGAGAGGGGGTTGGGGGGTGAGGCTATTCTACCAAGATCGTCGGGAAGCCCTGTTCCAAACATGCCGCATTGAACGCAGGAATGTCCTCTTTGATGATCTTGTCCAGCGCCGCCAGTGATTCCGCCGCTTGACCGTTCAACATTTCCCACAACGCATATGCTTGTTTGGTCGGCGCGTTGTCTGACCGTGCCACTTGATAGCTCAACGCTTGCAGCTTGCCATCAATGCGATCCGGGAAATGTGTACCATCCAATTCACCACTCCGACGGTTCAAACCGCGCTGAACAATCGTATTCTCAATCGCACTAAGCCTGTTGATCATTGCAGTGATACTGTCAATAAACGTATCGGCACGTTCAAGTCCTTGTATCGTCTCACGCCAATGATCGAGATTTTCTCGAATCCAACTCAATTGACCGTA
>JBBQRJ010000027.1:0-20919 GCA_038214955.1 Aggregatilineales bacterium
GATCGGTTTTTTCTGCGTGAGGGCATAGCCGATTTCCAGCCGCACGAAGCTGTCAGCGCGTTTCAAGTCGGGCGTCACCACGACGATAACGTGGGTCGCCTCATTGATCGCATCTTCAATTTCACCTGTAAAATCAGCGGTAGGATCGATGCGATTATCGCGCCACGCGCTGACGCCGTTGGCTTGGAGATCGGTGTACAAGCGCAGACTTTCATCAGCGCCGTCTTTTCGGGCATAGGAAATAAAGACTTGCGGCATAAGCCCTCTGCAATGTATGGAGAACCGAATACACTCAGGCTGATTATAGCCCGCTTTGCTTGATCCACCCGCCCAACAATCTGCCGATTTCCTCAATCAGCTTGCTGACGTGTTCGTACTGCCCGCTGTCCAAGCACCCCATAAGCGCACATCGCGGTCGAAGCGCAGCCGTTTGGGGAGTCCGCACGTGTCAAACAAACGCACCACCGCTTCGAGCGCGGTCTCCGCGTTGTACCCTGAACCGCCTTCGAGATACACCAACCGCGATGTGCCACGGTCGACCACGACAAAAGACTCAAAGACGCCCTCGTCTTCTCCTAAGAAGATTTCCCCGAAATCCATCTCCCATTCTTCCATTGGTGGGGGGAGGTCGAGCGGCTCGTGCCACACGGAGCGGGGCGGCGTAATCCAACCCAAGTCGTGCAGAATGCGGGTGATGGTGCTGCACGCTTTCGGTAAAGCAAAGGGCAAGCGCTGGGTCTGCCCATACTTCTGCAACCCGTAGAGGATGGTTTTGGCACCCGCCTTGCGATGAAACTGTTCGGTTAATTCGCGGCGCAGTTCCCCAACCATTTTCTTCACTTCCTCAGCGATGCGCGGTGGAGGATGATACGGGGCACGCGAACGACTGCGAAACGTTTCGAGAGTCAGTACAGGAGCGGACCTGATGCGGGCAGCCCAGCGTCGCACCCATTGTAAATCATGCTTCAGTTCCCGCGCATACCGGCGGAGACTCCAGTCAGGCTGCTGTTTCATCAGTTCGTACAGCTTGACGCGTTCTAACACCCATGCGTTTTCGCTGTCCATCTGGCTCTCCTTTCGTTCCATTCTGGTTAAAGAAAGGGTAGCGATATTTGTTATGAGTGAGGTCGATGTTCTCGGTTGAAAACGCGGTTCATCTTCTCGGTTAGGTCACCAGAGATGGTCGGTGAGGTCGAGCGCCATCGCCGGAGAATGCGAACGAAAGCGCCGCTTCAGACCGGGACCCTCGAGTGCCAGCGATTCGTGAGCCCGGGCGAAATGGTAGTACAGGCGAAACCACTCACAGTGCAGCAGCAGGTGCCGCTCGGTCGGCGCATACGCCCACGTGCGTCGAGAGAGGGCAGCGACCGACTGACGAAAGGTCAGGTTGACGCGCTCGACGAAAGCCGTTTGGATGAGGGGAAGGAGTCCCGCCTCGCGTAAACGCGCAAAAAGCGCATGGCGTTTGCCCCAGAGCATCCGCGTATGCGTGAAGGTGACATGGCGCTTGTTTTTGCGTTTGACGAACTGCCCATAATGCAGGTCAGCGCTCGGTTGCCAGTGGTCAGTGCGCGCTTTGGGCGGACGAAACCACGACCCAAAGTGAGCGGTGAGGGCATAGAAGTAACTGCGTAACCCGTCGGTCGTGGCTGCGGGGATGCAGTCGGGTGAGAGACGGAGCTGGAAGTCATGCACGAGGGCGAAGGCATCATCTTTCGTGCGACCGCCAATATGGAGTGACGGAATCGCTTTGCTAACCGGGTCGAAAGCGAGCCAGAGCCAAGCAGCGGAAGCGGTCGTGCGGATGCGGGTGTAGAGTTCGTCCATCTGCACGAGCGTGAGGATAAGGTTACGAAAGAGGAGATTGTGCCAGCCCTGACTATGACTGCCCATGCGTTCGAGCCAACGGGCGAGGGTAGCATCCGCGTGACCGGTGAAGCGAACGAGCACCGAGACATCGACGCCTTCCGCAAGGAACCAGAGCACAAACTCGACCTGTTTCGGGTCAGTTTTGAGGTAGTACAGCGGGGTGTTGACCCGACTGGTGAAGACTTTGGCACAGGCTTGGCACTTGAAACGCTGAATATCGTTGTGTGAACCATAACCAACGAGGGCGTGAAGCTGGTCGTCGGTCACGCCGCAATACGTGCAGTGCGGATTGGGGCAAGCAAATCCGCGTCGGCTTTTGCGTTCGCTGTAAGGGCGAAGGTTGGTTTTGGAGCGCAGCACGTGTAGTTTCAGTCCAGCTTGGCAGTGCGGACAGTCGTGTGGGGACTGGGGTTTCCAGCGCCTTGGACGATGTTGCTGCCACGTGATCCACAGTTGTTTGAGCCACTGTTGAAGCGTACGGCGCTGAAAGAAGAGAATGCACAGCAGCAGGACAACGTTGAGGAGCAGGGAAAGGTTGAAGACAGGCACGTTGGACTCGGAAACTTGAGTGATTCAGCCTCCGAATCCTATGGATGTGGCTTTGATGGTCAAGTCTGAATTCTCAACGGTTTATCTCAGCAGTACAGCCCGCGTCAATTCTTTACATCCAGTTCTAGCATGGATGGCCGTCTAAGTTTGTTTAGTTTTCGCGCCCGCATGACTAATTATTACTTGAAAATGATCCGGCGGCAAGGTAGTTGAGCATATGCAGTAGCAAATGCCGCCCAGCAACATTGGCTTCCAGTCCGCATACTTGATCACCTGCCTCACCCGCAAAACGGAGGGTTGAAGCTATCGCCACTCCTGTACCAATTCGCAGTTCTATCATATAGTCTCTTATCGTGAACTGACGAGCATCCAGTCGGCGGAGGATCGGAAATGCCATTTTAAGATCGGGAAGTGCTGCCTTTAGCTCTGTAGTATTCAGGACATAATCCGCCGCTAAATGATAAAACTGGAGATCGGTATAACCCCTGTGCGGGAAATCTGCCCAAACCGGATGGTCATAAAACAGCTTGATCGCCTCGCGCCAGAAAGGGCGCGGCACGGTAGGCAAAAAACCTTGACCGCTTTGGAGGATGACTGCTCGTCCCCCTTTCCGCACGAAGTCAATCACGGTTTCGTCTGCGGCATTCGTTAGCAGAATGTAGTCTGTAAGCGATTCAAAATCGGCGCTTCGACTGATGATACGGGCATTCTTGCGTAAACTCTCCAGCCCATCTAAGTTACCGCTCGGATCGTACCAAGCAAGTTGTCCAGACCAGTTCAACGCCGGGTAAACCCACAACGCCCACTGGTTATGCACCGTGCCAAAATCGACGCTTAGTGTGTACGCCCCACTGGTTTCCGGTGCGACGAATCCAATCGCCGCGATTTCACGCGGCGCACCGCCTAACAGCGGACCCTCGACCGTAGCCGTACCTTCTTTCAACACGATGCCGTTCGCATCCAGCACTTGCCAGCGCAATTTACCGCCCCGGAGTGGTTGCCCGGCATGGGCAATAACGATGCGATAATCGACTAAGCTGTTGGCTGTTAAATTGAAGGGGTCAACCGGGGAGGGGCGGTCACCACCTCGCTTCCAAACACGCTTACGCCCCTGCTCCAGAATAAGCACGGTGTCAGCGTTAAAAGCACGAAAGGCATCTGAATCGTATTTGCTTCGTCCCTGATCATCGAACATGGATGAAGTCGCCAGCGGTGTATCGCGGATACCCGTCACCACATAACCACTCATTGAAGCACGGGCGCGCACTTTTTCCAGTATTGTCTTGCGGACGATGAACGACTGCTGACGGGAAATGCGTTGAATATCTTGACCGCTGAATCCCAAATCAGACAGTTGCGCCATGCGTTCTGTCTGCTTCGAAAAAGCAATTGCCGTAAGGGCGTGTACCGGATTCTGTTCGGTCAGCCACCAGGGCAGCACTCCACCATAGGCAGCGGCTATCTCCTCCAGATCACGATAATCGTCTGCATCGCAGAATTCCCCAAAAATCCACGGACGTGCGGGACGCCAGTCACGCCAAAAGTGATCGACAAGTGGTTCGAAGTAGTGCAAGTCACAGTAAAAATGATAGTCATTGAAATCAGCGTAATCGAACGCCAGTCCGCCATAAGCTTCGCCAGAACCACTGTTATCGCAAGCCAGCACACCGCTGGTTCGACTGCGAAGCAACCCATTCAGACGGCTCAGGAGTTCGGCATTTACAGCGGCATCCAGTTCGCAGCCTAGACTGTAAATCACGACGGAGGGGTGAGTGTGAACCTGTGCCAGGATGTCCGAATATTCAATCGGTGCCTGTTGGCTCAGTCGTTCTGTAACCTGCGGCAGCCACATGGGTAGTTCCAACCACAGTAACATGCCTTCCTCGTCAGCGATCTCAAAGTAGCGTGGCGAAGGGACGTATAGGCAGAGCTTGATAAAGTTGTATCCCAGAGAACGCACACGACGGAACTCATCACGGATGGTCGCTTCGTCTGGGGCGGGGCAGAGGATTTCGGGATACCAGCCCCAATTCAGGATGCCGCGTAGGAAAACTGACTCGCCGTTGAAAAGGAGGCGCTCACCCTCGCTAGAGAGCTTCCGAAAGCCGAACTTGCGCCTGACAAGCAGCCGATTCTCCCGCTCCGATTCTAGGCGAATCTCAACGGTATACAGCGTTGGCGTTTGAGGAGACCATTTACGGGGATTATTTATCGTCAACGTTGTACGCACATAGCCGGACTCAACCGTTCCATACCAGATGGCGCTTTCCCGTCCGTCTGGATCGAGAAGTCGCACGACTGCTATCATATCCTGAGCATGATGCAGAGAGGCTTCGACCTGCACGCTGCCCGACTCGGCGTCAGGCAGAAGCCATAAATCGCTCAATGCTGCGTCAGTGAATGCAACCAACCGCGCTTGCTGCCAGATGCCGCCGAAAGGAATACAAACATCCGGCAAGAACCCGGCAAGCGACTCGCGCATTGGAAATCGCTCCCCGGGCTTGTAGACAACCAACTCTATCGTGTTGTCCTCCCCCGAACGGATTGCATCTGTGACATCGAAAGCGAAAGCAGTCCAAAGTCCGGTATGCTCACCTATCCAGATACCGTTGATCTGCACTTCGACATGGTAGCTCAGCGCATCAAACTGAATCTGCACCTGTTTTCCTTGCCAGTCAGCAGGGATAGCCAGTGTGCGTCGGAAGAACGCGGGACCGTCCACGCGATGCGCGTACCCCTGTGCTTCCCAAACTCCGGGCGTCCGGATCGAACCGGACTGACCGTCGAGGGAAAACTCCCACTCGCCATCCAATATTAACGTTGATGACATCATCTCGTTGTGCCACTGATTCATAGGCTTAATCCTGATCGAGGCTCGTCAAGGACGGGGCAGCCGATCTTTGATCGAAAGCATGGGCGGGAATGGTCGGTGCGGCTCTGTCTGATACCAGTAAGCGGTTGATGCGTAATCGTTTGTCAATTTATTGGCGTGTCCATGTTCAATCGTCACCTTGATCGAGCGCTCGAAAAAGATCGGGTCTTCAATGTGGTATCGGTAGATGGTGTTTTTTCCGCGCCAGGGCCAGTCATCTGTTCCCTGATAAAGGATAAGCCCGTGATACGGGGCGCTGTACTCCTGTTTGGGACAAAAAGCGGTGTTGAAGTAATCTTCTGTGCCAGTTCCATGCAAACCGGGCCAGGGTGCGCCATCGATGAAGATCATGTCGTCGCCTTCGCCGTACCAATCATTTGCCTGCCGCGAGAAACAGTCAATATCCATATGGCAGCCGACGTAATGCCCCTGTCCTTCTGCATCAAGAATCACATAGTTATTGTCTCCAGTTGTGTTCGGGGTACGCCACGCTTCCCGCATCTTTTCGCGGTTGTCCTCCCACCGCACAGCAGGATCACTCCAACCGGGTGTGGGATTCACACGCCGCCACTGAGCATGAAACCGCCCGTGATCCGCTAGACTCGTCCCGTCTGGATAGGATTCATAGTCGATATAGAAGTAGAAGTTCAGTTTATGGCTGGCTTCGTTGAGTACCTCAATTCGTGCTGAGGTTTGGAACGGCATCGCAAACCAGCAGTTGAAGGCACGTCCATTTTCAGGACTCATTTGCAACGGAAGCGAGACAAAATTGCGGCACATACTGTGTCCCATGCCGAAAAAGTCGCCAATGGGCGTTTCGACGCTGGGATCACTTTCACCATCCCAATACATCCGCAGTAGTACTTTACGAAACGTGTACTTATCGTCTGACCACATCGTCATCCAGATGTGTTTGATACATCCCGCTCCCGTGAGTTCTGCTATATTCCGCGCCTGTCCCGGCTCGAATTCCCACCAATCGCTGTTGCCGCCAGCGGGATCATAACTTGAGGCACGCAGTCGACGCACTCCCGGTCGCAGGAGCGATAATCCAGCAAGGGTACCCATACCGAGAACCATGCTTTTATCCTTTCATACCAGTGAGTTGGATTCCTTCTATGAAGTAACGCTGGGCAAAGAAGAACAGTAGAATCATAGGAACCATGCTCAATACAGAAGCTGCGATTAGCCGATCATAGAAGATCGAACCATATTGATCTCGGAAGAAGTTTAACCCGACTGACACGGGAAACAACTCAGGACTGCTTAGATAGATGAACGGCTCGAGGAAACTGTTCCATGTCCACCAGAATGTAAAAATCACAACGGTGGCGATAGCTGGTCTGCTCAGCGGCACGATTACATTACGGATGATTTGCAGTACATTTGCGCCATCAATTCGTGCCGCTTCCTCAAGCTCACGAGGGATCGCCATGAAGAACTGTCGCAGCATGAATATCAAGAAGGCATTGCCGAAAAACGAACGCAGAAAAAGAGGCACGAGCGTATTGACCATTCCCATGTCGCTGAAAAGTTCATAGACGGGGACGAGCGTCACGGGATAGGGGAGCATCATAGTGCCGAGCAGGATAACAAAAAAGAAGTTCTTCCCCGGCGCACGTAGACGAGCAAAAGCATAACCGACGACGATACATGACAGAAGATGTCCGATGGTATTCATTGCTACCAACACGAACGAATTGCGAAAGAAGGTCGTGAAGTAGGATTCTCCAACCTTTGTTTGCAGTACCTCTCGATAGCCGTCGAATCGGAAGTTGGTATACATGGCACGCTGCATGGATTCGGGTGGAACATCAAAGGCTTCATTCACTGTAGAGGAGGGGACGATCAGCGTCATTTGCCGGGGTTCGCCAACCAACGCTACAGATAGAGTTTGGCTGCCTTCGTTATAGCCGTCCTGTACCCGATAGGGGATTCGAAGGAGTTGGTCACCACGCGCACTGGTCAAGCCGCCAAGCTGCGCTAGATGGAGAGACGCAGCCCGGTTTACCGGAATAACGACGCTCTGAGCCGTACCGCTCAACAGAATAACGACCTCTATCGCCTCGCCATCTTCCGGGGTGTAGGTCGTTCCTTGCATATCCACACCATTGACCGACACAACCGAGATTTCGCCAAGATTCTCACGTCGAGCGACAAACGCATTCATGTCAAATTCCACTTCATCGATCACCGGTTGCCATGACTCAGCCACCAGCGGAATGAATTCACCTTCCATGCCCGCTACCGTTATCAGGGGCAGTTCGGTATCGCCTACATCCATAAATCCAGCATCGGTCAGGCTTTCGGCAGTAACGAGAATAGCTGACGCTGCGATTTCTGGCGATCCAACCACTGAAAGCTGAGACTCCGGTCCGATAGGGATCACCTGTAGGGTTGTGTCATCGATGATGATCTCTCGCCCGCGAAACTCGACACCATTAATCTCAAGGCTCACACGAGCCCCTCCGTTGACGACATCCAGAGGAACCCGTCGCGCCGCAGTTTGCACATCGGTCATATCGGCTACCACGAGGGTATCGCCATCGCCACGTGCCAGCGCGACCACCTGCCGGGTTTCACCATTCGTCGACCAGTCCCGAATGTTCAACGTGAAGCCGCCGGCGGTCACTGCAACGGCATCTCCAACCTCGTTGCTAGGAATAGTCTGCAAATTCTGAAGAAGATTAGCGTCTAGCACTGTTGTATAACGCCTTATACCGAGTTCCATCACGTTCTGTTGCTGACCATCTATCTCCACCTGCCACAGGTTGATCAAACGGTTTGTGTTTCCTGCACGAACTTCTTCCCAATGTTGAGGTATCCAGATCGGAGGCTGCGTAAAAATCTGCCAACTAGGCTTGAAACTGGAAGAGATCATCCAGATCATCGGGAACAGCATGAACAGCGATCCGATCAGCAAAACCACATAGCTGATGAAGAGGCGTACACTGTCCTGCCAACGTCTCGAGGTACGAAGTAGTTCCCAGCGAGTCATACGATGTGAAGGCGATGGTTTGCTAGCTGAAACATCCATAGCCCTAATGCCCTTCCGATTCGTAAAACACCCACAACGCTGATGAACGTACAACCAGCAGGGTGATAACCATGATGATCACAAAAAGTATCCATGCCAGAGCCGAAGCATAGCCCATCTGCACAAATTCAAATGCTCGTTCAAAAAGATTGATCATATAAAACAGTGTGGCGTCGTTAGGACCGCCGCGTGTAAGTACCCAACCCACATCAAAGACCTGAAGTGCGCCGATAATCGCCAGCACAACGTTGAAGAAAATTGTCGGGCTGAGCATTGGCAGAGTTACAAAACGGAATTTAGCGAGGTTATTGGCGCCGTCAATTTCAGCAGCTTCATATAGGGATTCCGGAATGCCCTTGAGCCCGGCTAGATAGATCACGATTTGCCCACCAACACTCCACCAGCTCATCAAAATCAATGCTGGCAGCGCCCACTGCTCACTCAAAAGCCAATCAGGACCCTGGATGCCCACCCAACTGAGCAGTACATTCAATATGCCGCCCTCTGGGCGAAAGATGTACAACCACAGGATAGCCACCGCAATACTGCTGAGGATAGATGGCATGAAGAAGATTGTGCGCCAAATATTTACACCACGTAGTTTTTGGGAGAGAACCATCGCCAGAGCCAGCGCTATGATCGTGCCGCCGGGTACGCTTCCCAGCGCATACAACAACGTGACCTTCAACGACTGCCAGAATACAGGATCGCTGAAAATACGCTGATAGTTTTGCAGACCTATCCATTGTGGCGGAGAGAGCAAGTTATACGATGTGAAAGACAGGTACAGCGACCGCAGCATAGGATAGGCTAGGAATGCTAGGAATCCAATCAGCCAGGGCAGAATAAGCATGTAAAAACTGAGGGCTTCACGACGCGCTAAGGGGCTACCTAGGCTAAATCTACGGGTAAGCTTGCTCATATTTCTTCTTCCTCAAGAAAGCACAAAGGCGCTGCATGCGATCAGGACACACAAACGCCCATGTTCTGGAGAGCTATATTGGAAGGGGCAGGTTCTCACTGCCCCTCAAAAAATGATGTTACTTTTTCAGACCTGAGCTACTGCCCACCATCGGCAATGCACTGATCAGCGTCAGCCGCCAGAGTATCCAGTTCAGCCTGAATATCGATTTGATCCCCGCCTTCGGAGAGCATCCGTATCATCAAGTCTGAAGCTGGTGTCGCCACGCACGGGCTGTAATACGGTGTACGCAGTTCTTCTAACGGACCCAAGAAGCTGGTCTCAGCGATATACACGCCCCAGTACGGGTCGGTATCACGCTGCATTTCCTGCGAGACAATCGGGTTACCGCTGAGCGCCTTCAGAGCGAATACACGCTGACCGGGTTCCGTGGTGAGCCATTTGAGCAGTTGCCACGCTTCTTCGGGGTGCTGCGACTGACCGGAAATACCCCAGCCCAACCACATCAGAACGCTCGAATGTCCTGCGGGACCAGCGGGAACTGGCACGACTGACCACTCCAGATTTGGCGTCTCATTGAAGACATCCTGCCACCATGGACCATGGAAGGTTACGCCCATTGCGATCCTGCCGTCCTGGAACAACTGCACACGTCCACCCTCGACAGCGCCGATTTCCCCTGCCGACGGCGCGACGTGATGTTCAAAGACCAGGTCTCGATACCATTCCAGTGCCGCGACCGATTCCTCGCTGTTCAGCAGCCCTGATGTCGTCGTGCCGTCCTCGGTAACAGTGAGAACGCCCCACGATTGCAGATAGCTCTGGAAGCCGCGCCACCAACCATCGTTGATAATGTCGATGCCCCACTGCACAACATTGTCCGGGTCAAAATCGGGGCTGGTCGCGTTGTTGCCACTGGAGTCTATCGTCATTTCGAGCGCAATCTCCAGCGCTTCTTCCCATGTCCAACCTTCTGTGGGGTAATCAATACCAGCCGCGTCAAACAGTGCGGTATTGATGTAGAACGAACTGGTGCTGTAGTCCTTTGGCAATGCGACAGGGTAACCATCGTAGAAGCCCTGCTCATAAATCCCTTCATAGACATCCACACCGATTTCGATGCCATCTTCGCCATTGACGTAGGGAGTCAGGTCAATGTAAGCCTGCCCTTCAGATGCCTCCATGTACAGTGCTGCCCATTCCGGTGGATACGCCATCAAGTCGGGGCTGGTACCGGCAGCCAACCAGGTCAAACGACGGGTGTTCTGTTCGTCACCGATGTTCGGTTCCAGCACTGCATCGATGCAGGGATTTTCCGCCTCAAAAGCTTCGATCACCTGATTCATGTATTCGACACGGTCACCGCTCGACCAGTCATCGACCCGTAGGGTGACGACTCCGTCAGGGCAGTCCTGTGCCGCCGTAAGTGTTACCGAAAATGAAAGCGTGAAGATCGACAGTAAACAAAAAACGACGAGCCGTTTGCGTAACATAAGCTTCCTCCTAGTAGTTTTTCGGATTAGTTTTAATGAGGCGCGAATTGCTATTCTGATCTCGGCTGCCCTCCTGACTCATTTCCTGTTTTGTGCTTCAAAGGTCTGAAGCTTGTACAAGGTAATGTCTATACAATTCATTATGAGTTTAGTGTCAGTTGAACGAGATGTCAAGCAAATCAGTTGTCGTCTGCTTGACATCCTCACTTGCTGCCCTATATACTTATTCAAATAATGTCCATAACATGTACAGTCTTTTTAGTCTTGATAAGGTGCTTATAGTGAAGGTTTTACCCGCCAGCCGATCTGAACATGCTGATGTTCGTGTCGAAAACGCCTCCCGGTATCTCATATACTGTTATACTATCGAACGTCAATTGATGCGTATAATGGCGGCAAAATTCGTTGATACCAGCCAGTGGGATTTCAAACGTCAGCTTGCTCAGGACATGTGGGAAACCTCTCGCCATGCAGACGCGCTGCGGACTCGTGCGCTGGAACTGAGATTTCCCCGCCGTGATGTCGATAAGAAACCCAATGCCGACAGATTGACGCTGATGGCGGAGTACGCCAAGAGTAAGGACACAGAAGAATTCATCGGCGGTGTGTACGGTGCGCTTCTCCCGGAACTATTGCGTACTTATCAAAACTATCTAGAGCAAACCGATCAGCTAGACGACGCGCCGACCGTGTTCATCCTGCGGCATATTGCCGCCGACAAAGAGGGGCAGATCGAGCATATGCGCTCGCTGACTGAACAAATCAGTCCGAACTTGTTCGCTGACACCTCCGACTGGCAGGACTACCTGCGTCAGTTGAGCGCCAGCATAGGCGGGATTTCGGGGTTGGAAACATTTGTCCCTAAGCCTTCTGATCACCCGCTGGCTGGACGCCCGGCTTATGCGGTTGGTCGCAGCGTCCAACGTGATGCACGCTGGCGTCCGGCGCTGTTCCATCTCCCTCACGAGAACAAATTCGATGTGGAAGGTCGTAAAGCGTGGCAGCGAATTGAGTCCCTCGACAAACGAGTCGCCATGCAGGTGTGGTCTGCCATCAGTCACTTCAATGAAATTTGGGCGGCTGAAGTGGTTGCGGCATCGATATGGGATTTTGACAATCAACCGTGGGACTTCTATCTTGACCTGGCACGATGGGCTTGGGATGAAACCCGTCACAGCACAATGGGCTACCGCGCCCTTCAAGGATGGGGCTGGGATGTGCCGGAATTGATCCCATGGGGAAACGCCCTCTACAACGCGATGGGACCTATGCCGCCAATCCAACGTCTTGCCCTGCTCTACTTTTATGAGGATAGTCTGCTGCGCGCTGGGGTTAAACAGATCGAAATCAAAATTCTGGAGTCGGCTCAGGATGACGGTGGGGTTCAGGATATGGACTTTGATTGGGCGGACGAAGCCATCCACGTCAGCTACGGTTATACATGGCTGCGGCATCTCTTGGGGGACAGTAACGCCGGGAAAACAGAACTTACCCGACTGACCGATGAAGCACGCGATCCGGTCGCTCGTTTTGTAGCCGACCACAAAGACAAACCGGAAGCCAAACTCGCACCCTATTTCGACCGCCTCTACGATGTGATCTCCGCCATGTTGAAGGAAATCCCGGACGATCATCTGGAGTTCCAATGGGCACCCGTTGTGGCGGATGACGAGGTATTGAAGGCGTTATAGCCGTGCCAGATTACATCGTTTCTCTCGTGAAAAGCGGCGTTCAGTTCACTGTCAAGCCAGACGAAACTATCCTTGAAGCCGCCGAAAGAGCGGGCGTTTTCATGGCGCATAGCTGTCTCAGCGGAACCTGTCGTTCCTGCATCACGCGGGTGATTTCTGGCTGCGCCGAGCATGACCCGGACTATGCCGACGAGTTGCACATCGACTCAGATGAGTTAGCCGACAATTACCGTCTGCTGTGCAGCGCCCTCGCCTACTCTGACCTCAACTTGGAGAAATAATCGTGCAGCTACTCGTCTTTCGTGCGTTGTGGGGAATGACTGGTTCGTTCCACGAGCAAATCAAACAGGTCGCAGCGGCACAATTTGACGGCTTTGAGTTTTGGCCAAGCCAGTGGACGATTTCGCGTCAGGAAATGATGACACTGGCTGCCGATCATGGACAGAAGATGATCGTTGGCGCACTGGTCACAAACCAATCTGACCTTGAGCGGATACTGAATGACTTAGCAACCTTCAACCCGGTCAGGATTAACCTCCACAGTGGGCGCGACAAGATGTCTGTCCGTGAAGCCAGCGCCTTTTTTGAAGAAGCCCTTCGCGTCGAGGCACAAATCGGCACGCCAGTGGGTCACGAGACGCATAGGGGACGTATCCTGTTTACGCCCTGGACAACTGCGGAATACCTCCGGCGGTATGAAGGTCTGAAAATCACCGCTGACTACAGTCATTGGGTGAACATTTGCGAACGGTTGCCAGATGACGAAGCGGAAGCGCTGGCGCTGGCGAGCCGACGCGCCATTCACATTCACGGACGAGTGGGTTATGAGCAAGGACCGCAAGTGCCTGATCCATCCGCGCCGGAGTATGCGGCACAGCTTGCCTGGCACGAACACCAGTGGCAGCAAATCCGGCACTTTCATCAAGAAGCGGGTGAGCCAGTCCTGACTTTCACGCCTGAGTATGGTCCCCCAGACTACCTGCACACGCTGCCACATACGCATGTTCCGGTCGCTGACCTATGGCGGGTTTGCCTTTGGAGCGCCCAGCGCGCCCGCGACCTATTGAGATGATTCCCCATTAAAGCATGAGAGATGACTGGCGCGGATTATAGAAAAGGATCTGAAATGCGTGACAATGTCATTCCCGTCGATGGTATGGTTATCACTGAAAATACCCGTTTCGCGCCGGGTGTTTATTCGCTGCAAGAAGGCTTGAAAGTCGCTGAAGACGGTATCGTTATAGAAGGCGAAGGCGTGCTGTTGATCAACCAAGTGCGCCGGGGAGTCGGCATTCATACTGAAAACAGACGGGGCGTTGTCGTCCGGGGATTAGCCTTTTCCGGCTTCTATCATGGGCTGCGCTTTGATCACTGCCGCGATATTCGCGTCGAAAATGTCCGTGTCCGAGATACCTATGAGATCGAAGGTATCAATACTTTCCTCTATCTCTGGACGCCAATCGAGGAAGTTCACGGCAGCGCGATCCTGCTGCACGATGTACAGGGTGGCGCGGTGCTTGGCTGTGATTTCCAGCATCAGATGAACGGCATCCTGATGTACCGTGCTTCTGACCTGACCATCGAGAACAACAATGCCTCTTTTAACAGCGGTTGGGGTGTCTATCTCAACGGATCAAGCGACAATCGGGTTCAGGATAATCGGTTCGATTTCTGCAATCGTATCTATCGTCGTCCTGAGAGTGGCGCAATCCGTGTCGAGGCGGATGCCTCTGGCATTGTATTGGTGGAAGGCTCCTGCCGCAACCAGCTTCTCCGCAATAGCTGTCTCTGCGGCGGTGATGGGATATTTATCACAGGTTATAACCATAAAGGCGGCAAAGCCACCTGCGACGACAACCTGATCGAAGACAACGACTGCCGCCTCAGCCCGAACAATGCCATCGAATCGACTTTTTGCAGGGGGAATATCTTCCGTCGCAACGATTGCAGTCGCTCTAATTACGGCTTCTGGATGGGTTATTCATGGGACAACGTGATGGAGGACAATATTATCGACTCCTGCCGCATGGTTGGCATCGCCGTCGAGCATGGGCATGGTTTCGTCATCCGCCGCAACCAGATACAGAACAACCGCGAGGGCGTGCGTGTGTTCACGCGCGGGGGTCCTGTATTGGATCACTGGCGCGAATGGGAGGTCTCTTACGACTTTACGCTGGAAGACAACGTGATTGAGCAGAACCGCATTGGGTTCAACAGTTACACGGGTCCAGAAATTCCGCTCGACAAGGTTTTTTACGATCTCCGACTGCGAGGAAACACCTTCCGCAGCAACCTGATAGGTACCCGTTTTCATCGCGTGCGACAGGTATCCTTGAGCGGCAACACCTTTCAGGGGAATCAGCAGGCAGCACTCCTCATTCAGGAACCGGGAGTGGAACTTGTCGATAATCAGTTCGTGGACAACGCTGAAGAGATCGCGCATACGACCGAAATAGCGCATAAAACTGAAAGTTCGGGTTGGGTGTAATAGCGCATGGTTCAGTAGGGTTGGGCGTCGCCCTCATCGGTGGAGCGGTGTGCCGCTGTCGCCATTTTTTGCTGCATCTTGACCGGTGTATTCTCCATCAACCATGCCTCTGTGCGTGCAGCGATCTCGGCAGGGGTCTCCTTGTAACCGTAGATCTTCAGCAGGACAGGAGTCCATTTCTTGCCCCATCGGACATGGAAATTCTCGTCGCTCCAGTCGTAGCTGACTGCCGCTGCTGAGATTTCGTCTTCGATCTCTTCCCAATGTTCGCGGTTAACGGTTTTTTCTGGCAGACCGTTCGGCTCGATCACAGTTGTCAACAGCGCGTACTGATCGACAGCGGGTAGGGTCATCATCACGTCGTAAATCTGTACCACCTGCGGTACTTCTTCGACCTTCAACCCAAGCTGCTGGATGCGTACCATGCCCAACTGACTGTGACGGATTTCGTCCCAGCAGTGGCGTGCTAGGTTGTGCTGAAACTCCCATATCATCTCTGGCGTCATCCACAGGATTGAACCCAACGTCTCCGCTGCCGTCATCTCGTTAAGGTAATGCTTGAAGCGCCACAAACGGTGGGCTTCCGGTTCGGCTTTGCGATCTGGCTCGAAATCGGCAGAGGGATCGAAGATAAGCCAGCCCGCCATGCGCTGGCAGTTCTTCCAGGGAAGCAGCAGCGGATGATCTTCAGGTTCTGTTGGCTCATCCGTCGGGGTATCCATGCCAGACACGCCACCATCTGCCGCCAGCAGCCCAGCGATGGTGTCGCGCCATGCCTGCCAACCGGGGTAACGCTCATTTACTTCGGGGAAAAATCGCTCTGCCCAAGCGACCTGCCGTTCGAGCGTGGGCAGCACCGTCTCCGCTAACTTGACAGTCGGAAGGTCGAATTCGCTCCAAGTCACCGCAGGGTGGTTGCGTAACGCTTCCAGCAGTTGTTTCTTGACCACAAGATAGATGGTGGCGATCAGTTCTGCACTGTTCTGCGCCCGATCAAGCATCTGCCCTAGTCGAATCATCCGTTCGCTCAAGTGGCGCTCGGGCTGATAACAGCGCAGTTCGCGCAGTCGTTGATAAAGGTGATCAGCCGAATCTGCGCTTTCCCATAGGTGCAAACCGATCTCGTTTTTCGCCTCCCATTCCGGCACACCCGCTAACCACCCGGACAGCGTACGCATACACGCTTTCTCTAAGAAGGCGTAGCGCTTTAAGACTTCGGTGTTCTGCTCAATCGTGATATGGGCTGGCGTACTGGTCATTTTCTCATTGGCTCCATTGAACTCGTATTATGCTCAGCGGGCTCGTTTAATGTTTTCATGGGCTTAACCCTTGCCAGTAATTATTTTTGCGCTGCTGCGAACCGTGCTACAATTAATTTGTCTAAACAAGTGATTCAAAATATATAGTCAACATGCCCCTTTGTCAAACTTATAGAGGCTGTTCTTATGGCTCAATTTCATGCAACATTAGTTAGTCATACGCACTGGGATCGCGCATGGTACTGTACCTTTCAGGAATTTCGTCTCCGACTGGTACAATTAGTCGACAACCTCCTTGAGATTTTAGAAGCTGATCCAGAATTTCGCTGCTTCATGCTCGACGGGCAGATGAGCGTTCTCGAAGATTACTTAGAAGCCCGTCCCAGCCAAGCAAAGGTACTGCGTACCCACTGCCAATCGGGGCGTATTCAGGTTGGTCCCTGGTTCGTGCTGGCGGATGAATTCCTCGTTAGCCCAGAATCCCTTATCAGGAATCTCCGATTAGGTCACCGCATGGGCGAAGATTATGGCGGAGTCGTCAAGATCGGTTACGTGCCGGACGGATTCGGACATATCGCTCAACTGCCACAGATACTGCGTGGCTTTGGCATCGACAATGCGTTCTTCTGGCGAGGCATGGGAGCGGAGGGAGACCTTCTCGGCACCGAGTTCCAATGGGAAGCGCCGGACGGCTCGGCAGTGACCACTATCCTCATGCCCTGGGGGTATCACAATGTCACCAACCTTGGCTACGGCATCCATTGGGGCGATACTTCACAAATGTCATTCGCCATGGAACTGGCACAGGACAAGATCGAACGCGCCGTCAAGAAGCTCACGCCGATGGCGAACACCGACGCGTTGCTGCTCATGAATGGCATCGACCACGCAGAACCGGAAACCCGTATCCCGAAGATCATCGCGCAGGCGAATGAACAACTGACGGACGTGGCAATCGTTCATGGCACGCTTGCCGAACATCTGGAGCGCGTGCGTGCTTCCGGCGTTTCGCTGCCCACTTTCAGCGGTGAATTCCGGTGGGGGCGTTACTCAGAAATCCTTCAAGGTGTCTATTCCACCCGCATTCATCTCAAACAGGCGAATCACGCCGGAGAAATACTGCTGGAGCGCTATGCCGAACCGTTGACGGCACTTTCGTGGCTGGCAGGTGCGGTTGTGCCGCCCGGCGTGCCTGATATGCTCGATCTCGCGTGGCACTGGCTCCTGCTCAATCACCCTCACGATGACATTTACGGCAGCGGCATCGACGAAGTGCATCATGAGATGGCGTTCCGTTTCAGCCAGTCCAGGCAAATTGGGGACGCGCTCGTGCGCGACAGTCTGCGCCGCCTCGCTCATCAGGTGGACTTCACTGCTCACCCCGGCTTACCGGTCATTGCCTACAATCCGCTTGGGTGGGCACGGCGCGAGATCGTCGAAGCCGAGATCGATTTCGACTTCGATGATCCCACCGCCGACTCTTTCCAAATCGTGAATGCGGGGGGGGGAATTATCCCTCATCAAGTCATCAACGATGAAACGCTGTTCTGGATGGAAGTCCTGAAGCCCAATCGCAAGCGGCGTGTCTGCGTCCTGTTTCCGGCGGAAGTGCCTTCTTGCGGCTACGCCGCTTTTTATATTCAGCCGCGCACGATCCAGCACATCACCACCGACCTCATCGTAAGCGAGCGCGGCGCGGAAAACACCTTCGTATCCCTTCGGATTGCTGATGACGGAGGCTTGACCCTGAGTGATAAGGTCACTGAGCGCGTATACAGTGGAATTGGTCACCTTTTCGATGTCGCCGACGCGGGAGACGAGTATACTTTTTGCCCCCTCATAGACGATCATCCCTTGACGACTGTGGGTACGCCAGCCGAGATCGTTTGCACTGAGTCTGGACCCTGCCGGGCAGCCTTTCGTATCATCCGCATCCTGAACCTGCCCGCACGCTTGAACGATGACCGTCAGAGTCGCAGCACCGAACAGGTTGAGACGTTAATCACTACCGACGTTCACTTATACGCCGGGCAGCCTGCACTGTACATTACCACCCACTTCATCAACCGGGCGCATGACCACAAACTAACCGCTGTTTTCCCCAGCGGTATCCGGGCGGAACATGTACATATCGACGAGGCGTTCATAGTCGCCGAACGCCCTCTTCGCCTACCGGACTCTATTGGTTGGGTGGAAGACCCGACCGCTTTGATGCATCAGCGCACGTTTGCCGATCTGAGCGCCGACGATGGTGGTCTGGCGGTGCTAAATCGTGGGTTGCCTTCGGTTGAAGTTCACGAAGATGGTACGATTGCCCTCACTCTGCTGCGAAGCGTCGGTTGGCTCTCTCGGGATGATCTCTGGGTACGGCGCATTGCTGCCGGTCCGCTGGTGCCTACGCCCGGCGCGCAATGTCTCGGCGACTACACCTATGAATATGCCATGCTGTCTCATGCGGGCGATTGGCGCAATGTCTATCAGACCGCCCATAACTACAATGTGCCAGTCATGGTACGACGAGCCGACACGCACCCCGGCTTGGAACTGCACGAAATGAACATCACACGCGATAATCCGGCGTTAGTGAGGAAGATTCCTTGGCCACGATCAGGTCACCTGCCACCTGTACTCAGCATCGTCGAGATTGATCCGCCAACGCTGGTTTTGAGTGCGTTCTATCGCAGCGACAACGCACTGATCATGCGCTGCTACAATCCAACTCAACAGGCGGTAAGCGGGACAATCACCTTGGGGCTGCCCGTCGCACGGGTAGAACATATTCGCTTGGATGAAACCGTGATGGACACCTTGACGATCATGGATGGACGGCGTATTCTGGTTGAGGTGCGTGCCGGAGAGGTCTTCACCATCCGCGTGATGCATAGCAAGGATCCTGAAAGGCAACCACGATGAAGCAATTTGACAAAGAATTTGATGTGATGTAAATTGATAGGTATATACCTTTCTAGTGACTATTGTACAAGTTGAAATCTATGCCAATTGACCTTGATCGAAACCCCGATGCACCTCATCTACATATTCAGGTTGCGGCTATTCTCAAGAAGCGCATACACAATGGCACCTGGAGCAATGGAAGTAGCATCCCCTCGGAAAAAGAGTTGTGTGCGAAGTTTGATGTCGCTCGTGGCACGGTACGGCAAGCGCTCGCGAGTCTGACAGCGGAAGGGTATCTGAGTCGTGAACAGGGACGGGGAACCTTCGTTCAGTGGCACGAATTCAGCGCCAACCACAGTCGGTCGCAGCGCTTGGCTTTCGTAGTTCCGTATGTGCGCGATTCATCGGTGCCAGCCATCCTTATAGGATTCCAGCAGGTCGCTGAACAGTCTAACTATTCAGTCATATTCAATCATGTTAACAACGACGTTCAGCAGCAAGAACGGGTAATCCTCAAGCTGATTGACGAGAATGTGGCAGGGATCGCCCTCTACCCTATTAATTCGGAATACGTCTCTATCATCGAAAGTCTGTATAACGCGCGCTTTCCGCTCGTGCTGATCGACCGCTACTTGCGAACCTTTTCAACTGATTATGTGATGACCGACCATTTCGGAGGCGCGATTCGCGGCACACATTATCTGTTCAATCTAGGACATACAAGGGTGGGATTCATTACATGGCTGTCTCCCGCGGTCAGTATGGAACATCGGCTCTTAGGTTACAGTCAGGCGGTCGCTGAGCGAGGGATGCGTCTCGATGAGCGGATGATCTGCCAGGTCGAGGGGTATCCAATGATCGATCGGACACCGCTGCACGAATACTTGTCCGGTCCCGACCGTCCAACTGCCGTTTTCGCCGCCAATGACCAGATCGCCATCGCTATCTACCGTGCCGCGACCAGCCTAGGGCTCTCGATTCCCAATGACTTATCGGTGCTAGGCTTCGATGATCTCGACGTCTCGGCGCATCTTGATCCGCCGCTGACAACCATTGCCCAACCCTTCGTACAGATTGGCAGAACCGCCGCCGATCTGCTGCTCCATCGTATCAATGGCGAACGCGGCAATATCGAGCAATTTGCGCTCCAGGCATCATTGGTGCTGCGCGAATCTTGTCGGGCTCAGACCCGTGAAGAAACTGATGCAGCGCCATTGAGGATATAGCATGGTTATCAAAGTCCGATAAATTGGTTGTCCAAACTCATAAGCGACTAACATTCCCATAATTGGCTCGACAATTGTAGATCTCGGGGACTCACAGATGTTTTATGTCTTTGAGCAACTGCCATACCCGCGACCAATGCAAATCGACCTGTTGTGCGATTTCGCGTAGGCTGAAACCCTCGTCACGCAGCCGCCAGATGCGGTCTTTCAGTTCGCGTTTATGGATGTGTCTGGATGTGGCAATGACATAAGCTGATTCGAGGACGACAAATCGCCGCTTCTGACTAGGATACGGAACGACGCCCCTCGGGTCCAAGTTTCCAAAACTAGACATATACAGCTCATCCGTGAACGGGAACGTGTAGTACAACGTTCCCGTTCCGTTTTTGATCACAATCTTGGCAACGAAGTGCTGAATCGTCCGCCGCGCAGTCGCTCGATCCCCACCTTCCAGCGCCGCCCGCATGTGTTCAATCCACCCATCCAACATCTGATCCGTGATGCGTGTGATCTTCTGCGGTTTGACGTGCAGCGCCTTCATGGTCGAAAGTTCGGAGAGCAGCTCCTCCTCTTCGCGTTTGCGTGTGTCGTAGCGCTGCTGGAGATGGGTAGCGTAGC
>JBBQRJ010000028.1:0-20782 GCA_038214955.1 Aggregatilineales bacterium
GTCGGCAGTTCGCCTTCATTGATGCGGACGATTTGCGCCCCCAACGCAGTCAGCTTTTCCTCGATTCGCTCATAACCTTTATCAATTTGCTGAATATTTGCGATTCGTGTTTCGCCTTTTGCGCTCAGTGCTGCCAGCAGCATCGCCATACCAGCGCGAATATCAGGGCTTGAGATATACGGAACCCCATTCAATGCGGTTGGACCTTGCACTAACACCCGATGAGGATCGCATAGGGTAATGCGTGCGCCCATTCGCATCAACTTGTCAGTAAAAAAGAATCGACTCTCGTACATCCAATCGTGGAATAAGACCGTCCCCGCGCTTTGGGTAGCAACCACCAGCGCGATACTCATCAAATCCGGCGGGAACGCGGGCCAGGGCTGCGCTTTGACGATAGGAATCCGGTTGCCTAAATCGGGTATCACAGTGAGCGATTGCGAGGAAGGGACAAAGACATCCTCGCCCTGCGTTTCCCATGTCACCCCAAACCGTTCAAATACCAGCGCGATCATGTCAAGATACTGCGGGTCAGCTTGTTTGATCGTGATCTCGCCGCCTGTGACCGCCGCCGCGCCAATGAAACTGCCCACTTCCATGTAATCTGCGCCAATTCGCGCTTCGCCCCCATTCAGCTTATCGACTCCCTGAATGGTCAGGCGGTTCGAGCCGATTCCGTCAATCTGTGCGCCCAACGTCACCAGCATATTGCACAAATCTTGCACATGGGGTTCGCTGGCGGCATTCCGAATAATCGTCGTGCCTTTAGCCAGCACTGCCGCCATGAGTGAGTTTTCCGTCGCTGTAACGCTGGCTTCATTCAGCAGAATATCCGCACCGATGAGCGAATCCGCACGCATATCGAATGCGTGTCCGTCATAATCGACCTGTGCGCCAAGTTTACGAAGCGCCAGTACATGCATATCTAAACGGCGTTCGCCAATCGCATCACCCCCCGGCAAAGGCAAATGTACGCGCCCGCATCGCGCCAGCATTGGCGCAGCCAGAACAATACTGGCGCGGAGTCGTCCCGCCAATGTGGGATCAACCGACGTTGAAGTCACTTCACGCGCATGGACACGAAGATCGCTTGTACTAATCCATTCGATTTCCACACCCAGATGCCGCATGATGTCGATAAGCGTTCTAACATCGCCAATATTCGGCATGTTATGCAAAATCACAGGCTGATCGGTCAACAGGCACGCGGGCAGCATTTTTAAGGCGGCATTTTTGTTCCCGCTAACGGTGACTTCGCCCGAAAGCGGGTGTCCCCCTTCAATTACAAATTGCTGCATGGGTTATCCAATCTTTATTCGTTCATTATTCATTCGTTCTTTGTGCGATCTTTAGCCAATTTGCAGCTCGATTCGATCCCCGATACTGACATCTAAGCGGGCAGCGGCGCTTCCTTGATTGACAGCTATCTCTAAGTAGCCGTTGCTTTCGACCAATGCCAGCACATCGCCCCGCTCTGCTTCCCCGAATGTCCGGCGAATGCCGGTAATCACGCTGTCACCCACCCCGACAATCGCAGTCGTGGCAGGGACAGGAGCAGTCGCAAATTCACCAAACCGCTTATTCAGCGTCAAACGTTCCGGCGCAACCCAGCGCAAATAGCCAATGCTCGTGATGAGGTTGCCGAAGTGATCAATATGCATCACTTCCCCGGTGATTTTTTTCGGGCTAACGCTCAAAGTAGGTTCAGGCAGCGTCACCGGGTACAACATCGGTGTACCCATAGCCCGCAGCGCCACCCCTTTCGCCAGATGTGCCGCCGCTGGCGCGAAAATATCACGCCCGTGAAAGGTACTGCTCACGGTTGCCAGTTGATACGTCGGGTTATTAAGTTCAATGGCGAACGCATCTCGAATTTCATACAAAACATAGCTCAACACCCCATTATCGGGTGCAACGAACGTATATTTACCCGCTTGAACAACTATCGGCTTGCGGTCAGTACCCACATCAGGGTCAACAATTGTTAGAAACAGTGTCCCTTCGGGGAAATAACGATAGCTGTTGAGCAAAGCAAAGGCGGCTTGGCGCACATTCTGCGGCTGAATATCGTGCGTGATGTCGATGATCTGTGCTTGCGGGTCAATCGACAGAATGACCCCCTTCATCACGCCAACATAAATATCGGTAGTACCAAAATCGGTGAGGAGCGCGATCACGTTATCATTCTCCTGATACACCGCGCTATTGTATCGGCTTGCGTCACATTGACAAGCAAAGACCAAGCCGTTATACTCGCCCTATTCTGAGGTGACGAATGAAGTTTTTTCAACTAAACCAGAACCATCATCATCTGACCAAAAAGTTTCACCGGGTGTTGGACTAGTTAGTCGTCACGCTGACATTTTTGCTTTGCAAATAGCCTCGCACCTTGCGGGGCTATTTTTATTCCTGTTTGATCCGTTTCTTTCTTTCTTTTTTATGGGAGGCGTATGTTAGCAGTCATCGACTATGGAGCAGGTAACTTGCGGAGCGTCTTGCACGCGCTCACCGCGTTAGGCATCGAAAATATGCGGGTCGTGCGCGAACCCCACGAACTGCGCGACGCGGACAAGATCATTTTGCCGGGGGTTGGCGCGTTTGGCGCGGGTATGGAAAAACTGCGTGAGCAACGCATGGTACAGCCCATCCGTGACGCTGTAAATGCGGGTATCCCCTACTTGGGCATCTGTTTAGGGATGCAGTTCCTGTTTGAGTCGAGCGATGAAATGGGCAATCATGAAGGGCTTGGTTTGCTTCCCGGTCACGTTACCCGCTTTGAGGATCGCCCCGGCTTGAAAGTCCCTCACATGGGCTGGAACAACCTCATGCTAATGCGTCCGTCTCCCCTGCTCAACAACATATCAGCAGACAGTTACGCCTATTTCGTCCACAGCTATTATTGTGTCCCGACGAACCCGCAAGACATCATTCTATCCGTCGATTACGGTATCCCTTTTACAGCCGGAGTCGCCCATGGAAACCTATTCGGCGTGCAGTTCCACCCCGAAAAGAGCCAGCGAATTGGGTTGCAAATTCTGACTAATTTCTTGGAGTACACCCCATCATGATCATTTACCCGGCAATTGATTTACGCGGCGGAAAAGTCGTGCGACTGCGTGAGGGCGACCCCAACCGCCAGACCATTTTCAGTGATGATCCGGTATCAACCGCATTAGCTTGGATTGAGGACGGCGCACAATGGATTCATATGGTCAATCTGGATGGCGCGTTCGCAGTAGCCAACGATAACAGCCTGATTTTGGAGCGTATCGCCGCCTTTGAAGCCAAAATCCAGTTTGGTGGCGGCTTGCGTAGCATTGAAGATATTGCGTTAGCATTCAACGCAGGCGCGAATCGTGCGGTGATCGGCACGGCGGCGATCCAAAAGCCGGAACTGTTAGCCGAAGCGGTTGCGCGGTGGGGCGCGGACGCGATCTGTGTGGCATTGGATGCGAAAGATGGCAAAATCGCTACACATGGCTGGAAAGAAACTGTTGACCTCACGCCTGTCAGTGTCGGCAAAGAAATGGCGTCTATTGGCGTCAAGCACGCCCTTTACACCGATGTGAGTCGTGATGGCGGTCTACAGGGGGTGAACATTGACGAGACGGTCAAACTTGCCCGCGAAACAGGACTACAGGTCATCGCATCCGGCGGTGTGAGCGGCATAGACGACATTCGCGCCCTCGCCCAAACGGGAGTCGTAGCGGGTGCAGTGATCGGCATGGCGCTTTACGAGAAAAAGTTCACGCTCCAAGCAGCATTAGAAGCATCGGAAGGGAATTAAGTCTATGCTGGCGAAACGCATTATCCCCTGCCTTGACGTGATGAATGGGCGCGTCGTGAAAGGTGTCAACTTCGTTGATCTGCGCGATGCGGGCGACCCCATTGAACAGGCGATCATTTATGACCGTGAAGGCGCGGACGAACTGGTTTTCCTAGACATCACCGCCTCACACGAAAACCGCAACACCATGCTAGATATGGTTCGCCGCGTTGCAGACAGCCTCTTTATCCCCTTTTGTGTCGGTGGTGGCATCCGTTCAATTGACGACATTCGCGCCACCCTTCTAGCGGGCGCAGACAAGGTGTCGATTAACAGCGCCGCGATCCGTACTCCCGACCTGATCAATCAGGGCGCATGGGCGTTTGGCAGTCAATGCATCGTTGTCGCCATCGATCCCAAATGGGTTGATGGACGCTGGGAAGTATTCATTAACGGTGGACGCATCCCCACAGGCAAAAACGCGCTGGATTGGGCGAAAGAAGTTCAAGATCGCGGCGCGGGTGAAATCCTCTTGACCAGCATGGATCGAGACGGTACGAAAGCGGGCTACAACATTGAATTGACGCAATCTGTCAGCGAGAGCGTGTCAATTCCGGTGATTGCATCCGGCGGCGCGGGCAATAGGGAACATTTCTGCGAGGCATTGACTCATGGTGCAGATGCGGCGCTTGCCGCAACCCTGTTCCACTACAACGAAATTCGCATCGGTGATTTGAAACGCTATTTAGCAGATCAAGCCGTACCGGTACGCCTATCAGGATGGGAGCCTCTATGATCAAGTGGGATACACAAGGCTTGATTCCTGCCGTTGTGCAAGACGCAGCCACGCATCAAGTGTTGATGGTCGCTTACATGAATGCGGAGTCGCTGCAAAAAACGCTTGAGACGGGCGAAACTGTGTTTTGGAGTCGCAGTCGGGGCGAGTTGTGGCACAAAGGCGCGACATCCGGCAATATCCAGAAAGTGCGCGAGATTAAAATCGACTGCGATGAGGATACGTTGCTCATCCTCGTTGATCCCGCTGGCGCAGCCTGTCATACCGGAGAAATCTCGTGTTTCTACCGCACACTAAAGGATGTTATCCATGCAGTTGAATGAACTTGAAGCCATCATCCGGGATCGTCAGCAAAACCCGAAGTCAGACAGCTACACCAATAAACTGCTTTCTAAGGGAATCGGCAAGATCGCGCAGAAAGTCGGTGAAGAAGCAACCGAAGTCGTAGTCGCCGCTTTAAGTCAGGGACGCGAAGAACAGATCGCAGAACTCAGCGACCTGTTCTATCACACGCTCGTTCTGATGGTTGAACGTGGAATCACGCTCGATGATGTTGGCGTTGAACTGGCGAGACGGCATCAACGCTAACGTTTAGGGTGCTGGCGGCACATTCTCTGCGACGGGAACTTCGGCGTCCGGCGGATTCAAGGTTGCCACCCGTGACCACACCCACCCGTTCGTACCATCGGGAAGCTGAATCTGATACCATAGTCTGCTACCTTCACCGAAACGAGCGATCACCGGAAAACCATCACTCACGCTGGTACGGGCGACAACGTCATAGCCCGTACTGGGACCGCTTCGCAGTGCGGTATCAATCTGTGCGATGGTAACGGTGACACCTTCTACTACCGTTGATTCGGTTTCCGTTGTCTCGGTTTCACCTTCTGCATTGAGAGTAGATTCAGCCGTGGCGTCAACGTCTGTGGTTGGCGCGTCTGGAGTTTCAGTGATCTCTATTTCTGGCGTAGCAGTTTCTAAATCGGGAGTATTCTCAGCCGTCAATTCGGCAGTAGGTTCGTCGGATGGAACAGCAGTTACAGGGGGTTGAGTGGCAGGGATACGGGTCGGTGTAGACGTTGTTCCACCACACGACGCTAGAAGCAAAGCTAGGGATAACAATACGACGACTCTACGTTTGATCAATGTGAACTCCTCTGACTTGTTATAATGACAGACAAGAAAGTTGCCAAATTGTAATATAACATACCATGCTGTGAAGTGGGGTGAGGTTTTGGAAAGAGTAATCGAAGAAGTTACGCTGTATGTGCGCTATGCAGAAACCGACGCGATGGGCATTGTTCATCATGCCAGCTATATCGTCTATTTTGAGGAAGGACGCAGCAACTACGCCCGTCAACGCGGCGGCGATTACGCGAGTTTAGAACGCAGCGGCTACTATCTCGCCGTTTCTGAGGTTCACGCCCGTTATGTAAAACCAGCCCGCTATGGCGATCAAATCACAATTCGCTGCTGGCTCGAAGAAATGAAGAGCCGCACAATCACATTTGCTTATCAAATCATCATTTCAGACTCAGGTGAGACAGCCGTTACGGGCTACAGTAAACATATCTGCATTACCCGCGACGGAAAAGTAACCACTATTCCCGATGAATGGCGTCGCTGGTCAAGCACATAAAATTTTGACGATCAAGCGCATCCACTCTATAATCAAATCAAAAGTCAATACCTTCGCCAATTTTGAAAATACCGTCAAAATGGCAAAATTGATGTGTCAAATCTAGGTTTTTATGGCTCATTAAAGATCAAGTTTGTCTTAAAAATCATGGTTTTTGCACCATTTTGAATTTTGGCGAAGGTATTGAAAAGTAGATTAAAATATGGGAGAATCCTATGATTAATTATTCTGACCGTCCCTGGTTGAAGCGTTATGATCCCGGCGTTCCACCAAGCCTAGAACCTTACCCCGATGTGCCGCTCCAAGATTTCTTGACCGAGAGCGCCAAAAAAAATCCAACAAATGTTGCCCTCGTCACCAGCGCCCATCTCCCGGTTTTAAAGCGAGTTGGCAGCGAACTCAGTTATGCACAGGTTGACCAAGCAACAGATGCTCTCGCTGTCGCCCTCATCGATCTCGGCTTAAAAAAAGGGGATCGCGTTGCATTGGTGATGCCCAACACCGCCGCATTCGTGATCAGTTATTTTGGGGTCTTGAAAGCGGGCGGCGTGGTCGCAGCAACCAACCCCACCTACCCCGCTGAAAAAATGCAAGCACAGATTAACGACTGCGGCGCAGAAATCGTCATCACCTTATCGCTGTTCTACAAGACGATTAAATCAATTCAGTCACGCACCAAAATCAAAACAGTCATTGCAACCAATGTCAAAGAGTATCTACCGCCAATGGCACGGTTGCTATTCTCGATTGCCCGCGAAAAGAAAGATGGTCACTTTCTTGACGCACTCAGCACGGGGGATCACTGGCTGCAACCCTTGCTGACTAAGTACGCCGGACGTAAGCCTAATGTGACGGTTAAAGGCTCAGACCTCGCCATCTTCCAATATACGGGCGGGACAACCGGCATTCCCAAAGCGGCGATGTCCACTCATAAAGCCCTTGTCGCCAATACCCTGCAATGCCGTGCCTTTCTCATGGGAACTGATAAGTCAAGCACGGGGAGCAATGAAGTATTTTTAGGCGCAATTCCCTTCTTTCACGTTTATGGGTTGCTGACTGTTGTTAGTTTTGCCATGACGTTAGGTGCAAAGATCATCCTCGTCCCGAATGCGCGTGATATTGCCGACGTGTTGGATGTGATTAACACCTACAACCCCACCATGTTTATGGGCGTACCCGCGCTTTACAACGCGATTAACAATCACGAGTTGGTCAAGTCGGGCAAAGTCAGTTTACGCAGCATTCGCGTCTGTATGAGTGGCTCTGCGCCCCTTCCCCCATCGACAAAACGTGAGTTCGAGGCGTTCAGCGGCGGCAAGCTGCTCGAAGGCTTTGGCATGAGCGAAGCGCCCACCGCAACCCACGCGAACCCGCTTAAAGGTGAAAACCGCACTGGCTCAATTGGCGTCCCCTTCCCTGATATGGACATGCGAATCGTCAGCCTCGATGATGGCGTTACTGATCTTCCCGTAGGAGAGATCGGCGAACTCGTCATGACGGGGCCTCAGTTGATGTTGGGTTATTATGGAATGCCAACCGAAACCGCAAACACCTTGCGCCAGAAGGACGGTAAATCGTGGCTCTACACGGGCGATATTGCCCGTATGGACGAAGACGGTTACTTCTACATCGTAGATCGTAAGAAAGATATGGCATTGATCGGCGGATTCAATGTCTACCCCAATAACGTAGAAAAAGTAATTGCTGAACATCCATCCGTACTCGAAGTGGGTGTCGCAGCAGTACCCCATCCCGACAAAGCGGGGCAAGAGTCATTGAAGGCGTGGATTGTCCTGCGTCCCGGTCAAACGGCGACAGCGGCTGAAATCGTAGAACATACCTGTAAATTCCTTGCCCGTTACGAGTGTCCGACGCGGTTTGCGTTTGTCGAGTCGCTCCCCAAGACGACAGTCGGCAAAACGCTGCGCCGCGAACTCGTCCAGATGGAATTAGCCGAACGAGAGAAACTGAACCCGTAATTTACATAACCTCAGTTTTGGATAGGGTTTTCTCCCCTCCCTGAATTCGGGGAGGGGGTGAGGTCTACTTCGTCGTCGCGTTGAAGATATGAACCCCTGTAGAATGCACGGGCAGGTCCGCGATTCATATACCACAACACATACAAGGCGACTACGGCGCTGATCACCAACCTTCCCCATACCAGCGGTTGACTCAGCGCCTGCCCCGAATCGAGTCCATTATCGAGACTCGCCTCCGTATTCAACGCAACAATACTCGTGATGACCGTGATCAAGAGCAGAGCAACAACCGCTCCTATCAGCATAAGGCGTATCCAGTGCGGACGCCCTCGCCACGCGCATATAGCAATCATCAAAAACGCCACGCTGGACACCAGTTGGAAAACAATTTCCGGCGTCGAGATTCCCATAAATTCTCCGCCCACTGCAATCGGCGCAAGATCATCAGTCCCATCAGGTGACGGCACATTCATGCTGTTCACGCGATATTGTATCAACCCTAATACAGCGATCTGTGAAAGAGGCAGCAGCGAAAAAAGCATCACACTGGTCAGAATTGCCAGCGATAAACCGAGTGTACGCGGTGGTTTCATTAGAATTAACCCTCTGTAATGACACAAATGTAAGTGGAACTTATATACTTTTGTTCCACCAATCAATAACCTATCTGTTGACAAACGTTAGCAAGCCGCTTATGTTATACGATAGAATACAGCTATCACTCTATTTACTTTCGGGGGAGTTATAACTCCAATGAAGCTTCATCGCATACTAGAACAGTCTTTTGATACATTTCAGGAACAGGCGGAGAATGCGCGTATTCTTCTCCTGCATCCTCGTAGTCGCTATCGTTCACTCCTGATCGCCCGTTTGATCAATTCCTCAGAATTTACCGCCTTTTACTATGCGTTGGGACCCGATGACATTAACCTATCATCATTTTTGTCTGGGATCACCCACGATCTTGCTAATCAACATGCGACTTTTGGTCGACATCTCAATATGCTGCCGTCCGAAAGCGAGGGCAGTCTTGAGACGACTCTCAACACTTTCGCCCGCGATATTGCTGAACTCAGCGATAAGCCATTTTTCCTCATCCTCGATGAATATGATCGTAGCGATGTCGCAGACGATGTTCAAATGTTTATCGAAAAACTGACATCACGTCTGCCAGCCCACTGCCGTTTAATTATTAACAGCCGTACCCTACCCCGTCTCCCCTGGGTATCTATGATTGCACGCGGTGACGCAGTGCTGGTAGAAGATGATAAAGTAATTCGCCGTGACTTCTACGACATTCAGGGCAAAGGCTCGAAGATGCTCGAAGTCTACGCGCTCGGTCCCGGGTTCGTCCTCCTCAACGACCAACCAATTGATACGTGGGAAGGACATTTGCCGCGTCTCTTGTTCTTCTTCGCGCTTGACCGTCCCGTGATCACACGTTCCGAAATTTGTCAGGCATTCTGGCCCGAACTAGACATCGATCAAGCAGTGAACGTATTCCATGTGACCAAACGGCGGCTTCACAAAGCCTTAGACATGGATGTACTTGTGCATGATGATGGCTATTATCGGGTAAATCCTGAACTCGATATTTATTATGACGTGATGCAGTATGTCGCACATCTAATGGATGCGCGTAACCACGATAACACAAATAACATTAGTTCGTGGCAGCGCACCATTGATCTTTATCGCGGTCCTTTTTTGCAGGGACATAACGACGTGTGGATTCAAGATCGCCGCGCTGATTTCCGTGCGGGCTACTTAGAAGCCTTGATGAATATGGCGCAGCATCGCATTTCTGAAAATCGCCTCGAACAAGCACTTGCGCTGTTCCAACGGGCTATCGGTGAAGACAACATTCGAGAAGACCTACACCGCGAAGTGATGACTCTGTATTCTCATTTGGGTCGCCGGAGCGAAGCCGCAGCCCATTACCAGCGCATGTGTGACGACTTCGGCAAGGTCGGCATCTCAGCAACCGAAGAAACGAACAATCTCTATCAACAAATCATGGCGATGTAGCGAGAAATGCCTGCGTTATACAGGCATTTCTCATATTTAATGAGCATCAGCGCTGATCGCTTTAGTTTGGACAATTGCCTGTTGCGATAGTGACGACACCACTAACCCATGTATTGTCTGCTAGGAACCACCAGCGCCTTCCTTGAGTATCATACGATACATTGATCACGATGGCAGATGTATAGGGAAGCAGTTGACCTAGAATTGCATAGTTAAGTCCGGGTCCCGAGCGTTTGTTAACGACGACGGACACTGGGGTCACTATACAGGTTTGGTTTTGGGGAGGCGTGGTAGGCACAGGCGGCGCGGAACTAAACGACCAAGTCGCAAAATTGCTGAGGGTGCAATTTCCATCTTTTGCATAGTAGGTCGAGTAGACCGACATCTGTGTAGCAGATAGCCGCGTCACCTCAAGTAAATGTACCCACCAACTACTCTCATTGCTGTAGACATAGTTTCCATTTGAGGCACGTACAAGGTAAAGCGTTATGCGAGAAGTCTCATAATAGATGGAAATGGTTTGTTCGCCCGCTGGCGCAGTGAGCCTGAAGTGTTCGCTGGTGGCGGTGATGAACCGTTGTGTATTGTTGGGGCAATACATTGTGCCGGGTTGATTCCACTGCTCGTACCAGTCGCCTTGTTGAATACTGCCAGAGATGATCGCCTGCGGATTGATGTCTTGAGCGAGAGAAACGGTTAGCGGGGCAAATAAGAGCAAAAGAAAGAAACTCATCAGGAGGATGGATACGCCGCGTGTCGCTTTAAGATTCATGGCAATTTTCTACTTTCTTTTTTGTTATCACTCTCTCTATAGTAGTCGAAAGTCGAAATTTGGGAATATCCCGCACATGGTTGTCCCGTTTATCGCAATCTGGCGGCACGAAGTTGGCACAAGTCCTTAATAAACGGTCAATTTCATTTGAACAGGTAGAACTATCGAGGATCAGCAATTTCTGGTTCTAAACATCATCGATTGTGTATAAGAAGGATTACGAGAACGCCGCCCCATGATGATGAGCTTTCCAAGTGATGCATTTTGCCAAGAGACATTTGTGTACGAACAAATGTCTACTTTTTGACGGGGAAAAACACTTTTACGCCTTAGTTGCTGATGGCGGGAGCTTTTCTTAAGTAGGTGTCGCTATCCAACTGCTTGACCATGAAATCAGACATATCCATGCGCGTGATCATGGAACCAATTTCGCCCAGATAGCCGACCCGGAGCGTACCCGGTTTGGAAAAGCGCTCGGTTAGATACGGGACACGCACAATCGTCCAGTCGCGGTCAGATGCCCTAACCTTGCGGACGACATCGCTCATATCCTCGAAGGCGCTGGTTTGAAAATGGCGCCAGATGAAATTGAAAAGTTTATTGACGAATTGGGGCTTGTCCAGCGGATCGAAGATCACCGCACCCACCGACATGATCAGGCGTTGGACGTTTTGCTGCTCCATGCTGTTTAGAATGTTATCGAACCCTTTGCTGATGCTAAAGGGGGGTTCCTTGCTGTTTGCTCCCAACGAACTCAGAACTGCATCCGAGCCACGAATGACCGCATCGACGCTCGCCTTGTCCTGAATATTGCCCTGTAAAACTGTCAGCCTTTCGTGCTGGAATGTGAGCTTGGATGGATTACGCGACAGCACCACGACTTCATGACCAGCATTTAAGGCTCGAGGCACCAGAAAACGTCCGCCTTTACCCGTTCCACCAAAAATCGTAACTCTCATGTCCGTTGTTCCCTCTTGGATGCTAAAGCTATAGTCAACTTGTCGTAAATAAGTTTGCACGCACGCCGAATACCTGAAATGATACTTGACCTGAGTAATTATGTAAAATTGGCGGTGCTTTGGAGGCATAGTCATACCCTACGAAACCATCCTCATCGAAACCGCAAAAATTTCGAGGCGCTCGAAGACTTCATCGGCGGATATGAGCAAGAGACTTCGACCATTTGCTTAGGGAACTGGCGTTGCGTTGCCCGCGTTTCGCCGTTTCCCCTTACAATTGATCTATAAATCGTCAAGAGAGGGGTCACGCTGTTCAAACTCTTACTGGGATGCGTCATCGTGCTATTCGCTGTTGTCCCCGCTAGCGACCGGACACTGAACAGATGAGCGAAAGAAATGGGTTGGAAAGCCAGCGGACTTCAAGTAAGGTTGAGTTACTACACCAAACCGACTTGGAGAAGCACTATGCCATCTGTCCCCACCCCCGACCCCTCTCTGCTTGCGTGGGAGAGGGGCGGGAAATGAGTCGGAAGGAATTCCGCATTAATCCCTCATTCACTGGGGTAACTGAGAACTCCAATTGGCAGAAGATATTCTCACATCCTCGCCAAAATGAGTTGACAACGCGCGAATGTTGGTGCAACCTGTGTTGCTGCATAGCATATAATCGTCTAATCCAGCACTTGGATTACCTGGAAGCGGAGAACTGGCGACTGCAGCGTGAGCCGGCGCTGTGCCGATAAACACAAGGAGCATACAAAAAAGGAGAATGAGCAACTTCAAGTAGGATTTTCGCTGTGCCATGAGATTTTGCCTTTCTAGCACGTTTGGGCAGTAGGGCGGTCCGGTTGAATCGCCCTACTTTTATGAACTTAGGGCAGATCAACCGTGAAATCTCGACTATCGCTCCAAGAACTATATCCACTCAGCGAACTCCAACCCTGTACCCACCAAGGATAATTGCCTTTGGGCAGGGTGAGAGGTGTCACCCTGCAAAGAGGATACGTGATTGGTTGGCGTTCACGGGATCACTCAAGACCGGGAGCGCCGAGATAATCAAAAAGAGGGAGAGGACTAATAAAGAACCAAACACGAGGAATTTACGCTGCGTACTCATAAAACACCCTTTCGCTGTGGTGTTACTCGCAAGCTAGGTGGTTTAAATCGGGATAGACTTTTGTCCCTAGCCTGATCGTAAACCGTACTGGTTGGGATAATAGTGCTATTTGTCACAATAAAGCCCTGATCTTTGGGAGTATAAAAATTTATTAACCTTTTGACAAAGTTTTTACGAACAAATGAACCAAAATTGTACTATAACAGTAGAATAGAAGTGATTCGTTTCTATGTGAGAGAAAAAGGAGTTTTACGATGACTACCCCGCGTGATCCTATTGCTGAAACCGCTGCTATGGTCGCCAATTTAGAAAAATCGACGGGTAAAACGATCCAGCAGTGGGTGGAGATCGCCAAAAGCAGCGGACTGCAAAAACATGGTGAAATGGTCAAGTATCTGCAAAACGACCATGCGTTGAGCTTTGGCTAGGCGAATCTCGTGGTGCATACGGCGAATAACAGCGCCGCTGGTATGAGCGCTGACCGCGACGGCTTGATCGAGCAGCAGTACGCGAGCAAGGCAAATCTGCGCCCGATTTTTGACAAGCTGGTCGAAATTCTGAGCGGGTTTGGCGACGATGTGCAGTTTGTGCCGATGAAAGCCTATGTCAGTGTGCGCCGGAACAAGCAGTTCGCCTGTTTGCAGCCGACCACCAAAACGCGCTTTGATGTAGGCATTAAGTTCAAAGGCGTGGAGTCCTCCGAACGCTTGATTCAGGGCGGGTTCAACGGCATGGTGTCGCATCTGGTGAAAGTGACCGACCTTGATCAGGTGGACGACGAGCTGAGCGCGTGAGCTGACGAGGACAACCAAACTTGTCGCTTGGTGATGTCGGCGAGCATCTTGGACAGCAAGAAGTGTCCAATAACATTTGTGCCTATCTGGACCTCAAAACCGTCTTCTGTTACACCAAAAGGCGTGTTCATAATCCCAGCGTTATTGATGAGGCAGTCTATGCCGTCATAACGTCGCTCAAGATCGTTGCACGACTACCCGAAAACGAGTATAGTGTTTCTAAGTCAAACGGACATATACGACGACAGGTCGAAGTGTTGAAGCACCCCGACCTGCCTGACCCCGCGAGTGATGTAGGCACATCGCAGGGCTAAGACGCATTGTACATTATGCGCCTTGCTTCTGCGAAGGAAATACTCGTGGAAGCAGGGCGTTTTTCATTCACAGGAAACGAGGATACAAACATGGTTAGAACACTCAAGCGCCCTGAAACCGCGTCGATAGATCTGTATAAAGCCCAACCGCTTCCGCTCGGTAAGCCCGTGGAACTATGCCCATCAGCAATAAAACCATTTCCTAGCACACAGGTTGCACATGCGAAGTTGCTCTCTCATCCATCAGTAGCATCTGTGCCAGAAAAACTGATCTGTTCATAGACCTCCGCCAGCGTCAGTGTACAGCCAATCGAAGTTAATTCGATAGACGCATCCAAGCCTTTCGCATCTGTAAACTGCCAGATGTCATCGTCTTGTCGCCAATATCGCTCGATGCGCGGACTGTCCTGCGCGATCAACACATATTCGCGCAGCGCTACGAGTTCGCGGTAATGCTGAAACTTCTTGCCCCGGTCGTAACGCTCAGTTGACGGCGATAGAACTTCGATAATCAGCGTCGGGTTGAGGAGTGTGTCAAGCTGATCGTTGCCAAACTCTGCCTCACTACAGACCACGCTGATGTCAGAATAGGTATACAGTCCAGTTGGACGTACCTTCACACGCATATCAGCAGGATAGACTTTACATGGACGACCGCGCAGTTGTCCGTAAAGCAGAAATAATGTGCTGCCGCAGATCAAATTGTGTGCTTCACTCGCGCCCGTCATGTCGAAAACTTCGCCATTGAGGTATTCATGCTTGGATGCGCTGGCACGCTCAAATGCCAGATATTCAGTCTCGGTCATTGTCAAAGGTGCATTGGGTAATGCAGACATGACTTATTCCTTATTCGCATGGATTCATTACGTCTCATTATAACGCACATTGCGACTGTCACGGCTGCGCCCCATCGTCCGCACCGAACACGTGCTCTTGAATGTAAGCGGTCATAGCGCGATAAAGATCATGCAGCATTTTCGCCACGTCTCCCGGCGGCACACCCAGTCGGCGCAGCACAGTAGCATCGACCGCAGGCTTGATAAAGTCGGGCGCAGTCCACTCGAAAGTTTCAGCTCCCCAGAACCCATCTAGATCGGCTTCCAGCGGCGTAATGGGTACGCTGAATGTAGCTTCATCAGCCCCATCTGCTTGGATGGCTGTTGCCCGCCGCTTCCGTAAACCCTCCATCACCTGTTGCTCGGTACGTCCCCGCAAGGTGAAGATCAGGAACGGATCAACATCAAACTGCTCGCCGAGTAAATAGTAAACAGCGGCAATATGCTTGCACGGATTAGCTGCATCGGGACATGAACAAATCGTGTCAAGCTCATCCATCGTCTTTGGAAACAAAGAAATGTGAGCAGCATCAAAGACCGATTCGATATCCTGTGGCATGGTGCCGTCCAGCAGTTGTGCGCTGAAAATCGCCTGTTCACTGATTGCGTCTAACGCACGTTCCCATTCGCCATCAGGCATAAGTCTCACCTTGATGGTGACGTTGTAAGGTGTTGGGCGTGATCCTTGCACCCGCGCTTTGACCTGTCCAACCTGCACGTCAATATTCAAGACCTGCCCGCTCCTCGCGTAACTCCGCCCGCGCTGAAGCCGGCTGTCGATGCCGTAGCTCACCAGTACTGCGAGCCAGCGTTTCGCCCACCAATTAGCTGCGAAGGCTCCGCGCTGACTGCGACTCTCGATTCCATCAACGGGTTTGATCGGGCGTGAAGGCGGGAAGTATTCAAAATCGTAATCAACTCTCGGTTTACTTTTTCGCTTTGCCATTGCCCCTCAACCCTCCACCTCTCGCAGCTTGACGAGTTGACGCAGATCGCGTGTGCTGAGTTCGGTCAACCAGCTTTCATCTGCGCCGACAATACGTTCAGCAAGCTCCCGCTTACTCTCAATCATCTCGTCAATCTTTTCTTCCAATGTGCCTGCACAGATAAACTTGTGTACCTGTACATCGCGCGTTTGTCCGATGCGAAAAGCGCGATCCGTCGCTTGATTCTCGACTGCTGGATTCCACCAACGGTCAAAGTGGAAAACATGGTTTGCCCGTGTCAGATTCAGACCGACCCCACCCGCCTTAAGCGAAAGGATGAAAACCGTCGGTCCCCGTTCCGCTTGGAAACGGCGGATCATCTCCTCCCGATCCTTAACCTTGATGCTGCCGTGAAGGTAAAGCGGTTCATCAAAAAACGTTTGACGCAGTGCCGCTTGCAGCAGTTCCCCCATTTGGGCAAATTGGGTAAATATTAGGGCGCGGTCTCCTACCGCGTAAACCTCTTCCAGCATTTCGATGAGTCGGATCAATTTACCCGACCGCCCATCAAGGGCGCTCCCATCCTTCAAATACTGCGCCGGATGATTACAAATCTGCTTCAACTGCATCAGGAGTGACAGCACCAGCCCCCGCCGAGCCATCGAATCCCCTTCTGCTTCTGCGTTCTCGATCTGCTCCATCACATCTTTGACAACCGCCTCGTACAGCGTACCCTGTTCGGAGGTGAGTGTTGTGTAGACCTTCATCTCCATTTTATCGGGCAAATCGCTAATCACCGTCCGGTCAGTTTTGAGACGACGCAAAATGAAGGGTGCGGTCAGCCGCTTGAGGTGTTTTGCCGCTTCATTGTCATTCAATTTCTCAATCGGATTAGCAAACTGACGACGAAAACTCTTTTCGCTGCCCAGATAACCGGGATTGAGAAATTGCAGGATCGACCAGAGTTCGCTCAGGCGGTTTTCGACAGGTGTCCCCGTCAACGCGATGCGTTGCTCCGTATGCAGCGCCCGCGCCGCTTGTGCCTGTTTGGTCGAACTATTCTTGATGTTCTGCGCCTCATCAAGGATCAGCGTTGACCACTCTACCGCTTCGAGCGTCTCACGGTCACGTGCCAGAAGTGCATAACTGGTCAGCACAACATCGATCCCGTTCAACTCTTTACGAAAATTCTCACCAGAAACCCGTTCAGCCCCTTGATGGGTCAAAATCTTAAAACTGGGGGCAAACCGCACCAATTCCCGCCGCCAATTCCCCACAACCGACGTTGGACAGACCACCAACACGGGAAATCTCGTATCTATATCACGCTGCTGACCAAGCAAAAATGCAATCGTCGTGACCGTCTTGCCTAAGCCCATATCATCCGCGAGGCACGCACCTAAACCATAGCGGGTGAGGAAAGTCATCCACGAATAGCCACGCTGTTGATAGGGGCGCAGTTCAGCTTGTAGATCAGCGGGCGGTGGCAGCAGTTCGATGCCGTCGGGCTGTTTCAGTGCATCCAGCAAATGCTTGAACCAACCTTCCGTGTCTATGCCATCGAGGGTTAAAGTTGTAGATTTCTCATCCTCATCCAAGCCAAGCCGCATGGCTTCATCGAGGCGCATCTTTCCGCCTTCTTGCAGCAGTTTTAGTCCTGCTTCTATCTGTGCGGGATCGAGCAGTACCCACTGCCCGCGCACTCGCACTAACGGCTGTTTAAGTGCGGCAAGCTGCATAAATTCGTTGTAATCAATCAGTTCTCCGCCAAGCATCACCTGAACATCGTAATTAAGCAGCGTGTCCAGTGTCAGTCGCGCTTTGCCCGTCTGCTTGCCCCCACTAACTTTCGCACGAGCGGATAGCTGTGCTTTGCGATTCCCCCACCAGCGCGGAAGCAAAACACGAAAACCACTCGATTGCAGCAGCGGCGCTGTTTCCTGCAAGAAAGTGTAGGTTTGCGCTGTGTCGAACGAGACACTTTCGGGCGCACGGCTACGTAAACTATCGAGGATCGGCGGGAACAGGCGTCCGGCGAGTGCCAAACCCCGCAGCAGCCGTTCTTGGGGTTGATCGAAACGCTGACGCAGGTATTGGCTGTCCTGTCCCCGCCAAATATCTCTCGCTGGCACGATCAAACTGGGATCATCGGTTGCTTGCAGCAGGTAATCGAGTCTCCAGCGTTCCTGTTTGGACTCGGCATCAGGTTCACTCAGGCGGAAAGCGATCCGGAACGCCTGATTACCTGTCGCCTCGTTTTGCTTACTCCAAGTCTGCCAGCTTGTAAACAACATTTCCGCATCAGCAGTCGGCAGTTTGAGACGCGAGTCTTCCCCTGTCAGCGCCGCTAACCAAGCGCTACCAAGTGAGGGTTTGCGCGAGGGCTTGATCGGCGGCGCAACAGCACGAATTGTCGTATCGACAACTGCTTTTATGAACTTATCCAGCAACACTTGAGGGGAAACGGCTTCGTTCGGGGACTCAACACAAGCGCGGCACATGGGTGGCATCTGGGCGGCAAGATCAGTCAGCCGTTCAGTTTGATCGGGAAGAATCTGCCAATAAGCGCGAAAGTGAAAACCATCGCGTTCAAGGGCGGGCATAACCTGCTGCCCGCTGACGAGGGCAAGAGCTTCGAGCGCCGCCGCGTGCCAGAAACGGAGATCGCGCCCGATGTCATCGCGGTGGGCAACTGCAAGGAGCAGATTCACCGCATCCGGTACGGTGAATACGAGCGCCTCCACCTGCCAAGCGCGAAGTTCAAGCTGATCATGCGTGTCAATGAACACCCCCGCCCGCTGTAAATCGGGGGATGCTTGCGGCTGTTTCTCGATACTTGGCAGCCAAACCGAGAGTTTAATCGTTTCCGACTGTAAGTTTGGGGCGCAGCGTTCTAGCCATTCCAATAGGTCGTCGGTTTGCACGGCGAACCGATGTTCTGGTTTCAGAGCTTTCCGTCCACGTCGTGCGGAGCGCAATTCACTCGACTCTGCCCACAGGACAAACTGTTTCGCCTCTGGTTGATAGGTGCCATGCACGACAAGCATTGAAACTCACCCTCTCAGCGTAGTTTCTTCCAAGTGTAACACATCTGCGATGAACTCAACCGCCACGTGGATCTAGGGAATCGGCGCAGACATGCGCGATCAATACGTATTCGCACAATGTGTCGAACCCGATGCGATAGGGGCAGTCTCCGAACAGCAGATCAATGAGTGGGTTGAGCGCATCCGACAGGCGGTGACCGGGGATAATGTTGAGCTAGCGCGAAAAGCGATCAGGCAATTCGTTGCCAAGAGTGTGTCCAACGAAAAAGCCGGAACGATCTACTACACGTTCCGGCTTTTTCGTTTATCTAGGGTTGAGTGAATGCCCCATAGGGGGAACGAACCCTACCCTAGATATTTTGCAAGGCAATTTCGCGTGCGCCGAGCCAAAACCGAAGTCCGAATCTGGGTCGAAAGCCCAGAGAAAGCCAAGTTGCGTGAAAGGGTGCGCGAACTCCGCTTGGAAGGTTTGAGCTACCCTGCTATTGCACGGGCGCTGGGGATCAGCGAAGGCACGGCGTGGAATTACACCAATCACCAGTGAACTCAGGTTGCTAACCCGTCAAGTTCGGACAATGAATCAACCGGAGAGCGGTATCCAGAACTTTTCATCGCCGCCAAATATTGATCCGCTTCTGTCAGTGATAAAATTTCCCCACGAACCAGATTCATCAACGCGCCCAGTGTTCCTGAAACTATCGCACCCATTTCTCGTGCCACATGCCGAGCATCTCGGTCATCGGTCAAGACCATCCAACCTCTTGATACTGCTAAAGCGATACAGGTTGCTTCTCCACGCCCCAAAGTTTCATTCAGCTTTTCTGCTACCGCAGATTCTTCAGCCGTCAATTCAACGACTTGCAGCCAACTCCAATCAACATCTGGAATGCGCCCCAAAGCCACACCGGTGGCAAATTCTTCTCTGACAGCAGCAACAGTCACTGGTTGATCAAATGCCTTTGAAAGTAACAGGGATTGTCGAACATTCGCAAAATTGCTCAATACTGTGTTATCGACAACGACGTAGATCACAGGTTTTAGCCTTTAGCCTGCTGTGCCGTTGATACTTCATCGTGTGCCTCAGCCAAATTTGCCGAACCCAAACGCAGTGGAATCCCCAACCTTTCGAAGCGTTCCATGAGGTCAAAGCGCGATAGCCCCAGCAATTCAGCCGCTTTTGCCAAGCTGATTTGCTCGTCCAGATACCTGCTAATGGCTTGATTCAGGGTATCATTCTCACCTGTCCCACGCTTGAGGGCATGAGTGACAACTGCGGTCAGTAATCGATAGTCCAGAGCATCGACCAGAACAATCTGATCTTCCCCATAGCTTTGCACGATTACCGTCTGACCATGCTGTACCTGATCGACGATTTCACGCGTATTTCGTGCAAGATCAGTTCGCGAAATAGTAACCATTCTCAGCGTCCCTTTGCTTAAGTTTCATCTCTACATAGTTTACATAACTTTCGCAGACTTTGTAATAGATCATCAGGTACATTTGCAGGCGATTCCTTCATCAATCGAGCAGTCGGAACAGGGCAAAAGTCGAAGCACTAAGGCATTACAATGCTTCGGTCGGCTCATCGTCCAACAACCGCGTCCTTACATACGCGGTCATCCCGCGATAAATACCCTGTAGAACGCTGCCAACCTCAGCGGGAGGCGAACCAAGTCGGCGCAACGCAGCCCCATCGATAGTCGACGCGCTCGGACGGCAGACGGCGGTGACGGACGCGCGCGACCTGACGACGAGCTTCAGCTATGACGTGCGCGGGCGGATGACCGGCACGACGTATGCGGATAGCAC
>JBBQRJ010000029.1:0-20735 GCA_038214955.1 Aggregatilineales bacterium
AGCCTTCGTTGGGGACGCGCCGTTCCTGATAGGCAATATCGTGGGTGCTGCAATCTTCGGTTTCAGACACGCGCACGACGGTGACGCGCATTCCATCGCTGATCTGCGTGTAGATCGGCGGAGTCACATCATCCAGCGAGCCAAGTTCGACTTGAACCTGACCTAAGAAGTCGCCAACGGTGATCGGGCTGGATTGGGGGTAAGCGCGTTCCTGACCATCCACTACCAGCGAGACGATCAGCGACGATTGTTCTTCAGCGACACATCCGGCGAGTAAACCCAGAGAAAACAGCAAAAAGGCAATTCGGATCATACAAAGACTCCATCGTGCGATGGAGTCTTTTATACCTTAGTGTGCAAAGTTCGGGTAGAGGGGTGGGCGACAAGTTAAGCCCGACCCCCTCTCCCGAAAAGAGGAGAGATAGCCTCACCCCCCCGACCCCCTCTCCCGAAAAGAGGAGAGGGGGAGTAAAGTACGCTACGAGATCACTGGGCTGCGTTCGGGAAGATGTTGCTACGCAGCAGATCGAGCGTTTGTAAGATGTAGGCGTTGAGTGCGTTCACGCCGTAGGTCTGTGTATCGCTCAGGAATAGGCTGCCGCCGCCGTTGGGGGAGACGCTCAACGAAACGCCGTTGCCGTCCAACCCTGCGTTGGGCAGTTCGCTCATGCCACGATAGACATTGATCACGGGGATCACGTTGACATTTGCAGCGTCAATGATTTGCTCGTTGATCGCCAGCAGTTGTTCCGCTGAAACCGCGCCATCGGTACGCCGGACGGTGGTCATCAGCACAGGGATTGTGCCGTTCGCCGCAATCGTGTCAATGATCCGCTGCAAATTGCTGCGGAATTCGCTGACATCACGCCCATCTATTGCATCGTTCATGCCAATCGAGATGAGCATCACAGCGGGCTTGACGGCTTGCAGTTCGCATTCCAGCACCGATGACCCACCGGGGCAGAGGGCTTGATTGACATTACCCGGATCGAGCAGGTCGAAGGAGCGCCGACCTCCGCCAATCGCCTGTGACTCGTGAGTGAAATTGTTCGTTCCATCGGGCAGCGTCGCGCTGTTGTACCAATCGATGATGCCTTGCAGTTCGCCGTTTTCGCCTAAATTGAACTCTCCGACGCCGAACGGTGTCAGCAGTGGCACACCAGAGTCGAACCGATTCTCGAACAGGTCATCACCTGCTAGGGAGAACACCATGCCAAAATTGCCATGTGCCACCCCATTTTGATAAACGGCGCTCAGGTTATTGATCAGTGGGGTGATGTCTGGTATGACGGATGTCGTCATGACCAAACTTGGCGTTTCTGACGTGGGCGCAATGGTTGGCTCTACCGTCGGCGGCTCGAAGGTGGGTTCGATGGTCGGTTCTTTACTTGGCTCCAAGGTAGGTGGCACGACAGTAGGTGGCTCGGCGGTAGGCGGCACAGCGGTGGGCGGTTCGGCGGTGGGTGGCACAGCAGTAGGCGGATCGATCACCGTTACCTGCTGCTCCATCGCATCGGTTGCGCCAGATGAGTCAGAGACTACCAAGCGGACGTTATACGAACCACCGCCCCGGAATTGATGAACGGGATTCTGGTCGTTCGAGAAGCCGCCATCGCCAAATTCCCATTGACGGAATGCAATGCTCCCCGTCGATTGATCCATAAACTGGAGCGCAAGCGGGTTGCCTTCGACAGGCGCAAAGCTGAATACAGCATCCAACGCCGGATTGAGGGTGATTTGCTGCACTTGTTCGCTGCGATGACCATTGGCGTCGTTGGTTTCAAGCACGACGAGTTGGACATTGTACGTGCCGTGTGACGGGAAGGTGTGTCGGGGGTTTGGTTCGACTGAGCCAGTCCCATCGCCAAAGTTCCATGCATAAGCGGCAATTGTTCCGGTTGATTGACTCGTGAACTGAATATCCAACGGGTTACCGCCCACAGCCGCATAGGTGAACAACGCATTTGGCGGAATATTCGTCACAGTGGCGGGAATAGTCGTCACTGTAGGGGGAATAGTCGTCAGAGTGGGCGGGATAAGCGTCCATGTTGCTGTCGGTGGGTTGGGACTGGTCACAGTAATTTGCCGCGTCGTTGTCGAAGGCCCACCGGGACCCGTTACCGTCAACAGAATGTTGTACGTGCCGGGGATGGTGAAGTTGTGCGCCGGATTGCGATCTGTGCTGGTCGTGCCGTCCAGGAAATTCCAGAGGTAAGAAGTGATCGTTCCCGTCGATTGATCCGTAAATTGGATGGTGAGGGGTGCGATTCCGTTTGCTCTGTCTAACGTGAAACCCGCGACAGGGGCGCTTGCACTTTGTGCGCTGATCTGCCGGGAGACGTTCGCAGAACCGCCGGGACCTGTCACCGTCAGCGAGACCGTGTACAAACCAGGGTTGGCGAACACATGGACAGGATTGGCATCACTGGAGGTTGTGCCGTCGCCAAAGTTCCACGAGTTTGAGTTGATTTGACCGCTCGATTGGTTGGTAAAGTTGACCGTGAGCGGAACTTGTCCGGTGGCGCGGTCTACGTTGAATGCGGCAATCGGGCGCTCAATTTGCGTGGTAGGCGAGGGAATGGGCGTGTTTTGACGGTTTTGCACATGGATGTTGTTTACAACCGTCGTGAGGATTGTACCGTCACGCAAGAATACGCGCAGTCGAAGCTGGTAGTTCGAGTCGGGGATGGAGGGCGTATTCCAGATGCCCAAAATGCCATTCACGACGGGCGATGTCACCGCTGCCGTTGCCGGATACCACAAATTGTTTGGATTTGATTCGGGACCAAACTCTAACTGGTATTGTAGGAAGCTGGGGTGAGTGGCAGAACCAAAGACCTGCACCGCACCTGCTACCACGTTACCGGGAACGGGTGATAGAATGACAATATTCACTGGCACGAACGTATTGATGGGCAGTGGGCGGGATGTCGCCGGAAGAATCACCACTGGCGTTGGGAGGAACACCCCCCCGCTGATGCGCGTCGGGTTGGTCGTCAAGGGGAGCGTAGTCGGCGCTCCGCTGGTCGTAAGCGGCGTGCGCGTGGGCAAACTGGTTGTAGTCGCGGCTGAAGTTACTGCCTGAAGAGTCTCTTGTGCTGGATTCCCCGACCCAAGATTGCACGCGCTGAGAACGAATATCAGCACGGCAACTAAAATCAAGGGGACGAATTTCCTGTACGCTAACATCACATCATGTCCCTTTCTTAATCGAAAAAGCAAGCATTACTATGCAACATTATAGCTAGAAGCACCATTCGTGGTTAGGAAGAGCCGTTATGAAAGCAATGGTTGTAGACGATGAGCAGGCGATCCGCGACGCACTTGGCAAAAAGCTAAAACGAGCGGGTTACGACGTTTTTTTGTGTCAGGATGGCAACGAAGCACTGCGCGTGTTTTACGCAGAGCGCCCCGACATCGTGATCCTAGACATTATAATGCCGGAAAACATCGACGGCTTGACGGTTTGCCGACGAATACGCGACGTTTCTGATGCGCCTATTCTGATGTTGTCGGCGCAAGCGGTCACAGAAGAAGATGTGATCGACGGGTTGGCGGCGGGCGCAGATGAGTATTTGATAAAACCTGTGCGCCTGAATGAGTTTGTTGCGCGTGTAGATGCGCTGCTGCGGCGTATGCGGCTGGTGAATGCTGAAACCGAACAGCGTTATGATGATGGCTACTTGAGCGTTGATCTGCATAGGCGACAGGTGCATGTCAACAACCGCAAAGAACATCTGACGCCTACCGAGTTCAAACTGCTGGCGGTGCTGCTCGAAAACGCGGGTCGCGTCGTCTCTCAGCGCGATTTGCTGGAGCAAGTTTGGGGTCACGAGTACGTCAATGATGTGTACTATCCGCGAGTGTATATCAGCCAGCTTCGGCGCAAAATCGAACGGGATGCCGCGAACCCACTCTATATTTTGACCGAACACCGAGTCGGCTATCGTTTTGAGAAACAGCCAAAGAAAACGGTATGAGCGGATTGAATACGATCACGCTGTTGTTGAGCGGGCTAACGCTCCCGCTCGCCCTCAGCTTCCTGCTGATCGTCTTATGGAGTGACCGCCGTAAAGAACTTAACCAGTTTTTTGGCGTGTTCATGCTGCTCGTTTGCTTATGGAATGCCGGATCGTTCGTCACGCAAGCCCTCGCGTTGATCGATAATCCTGACCCCGCTGTGATTGGTGTGGCAGTGGGGTTTGTCGAACTCGGTTTCGCCGGGTCGAGCGTTGCGCTGTATGCGCTGACGGCGGCGCTCGTTCGTTCACACGCCCGGCGATTCCGATGGCTGACGTTTACCAGCTTATTGATCGTCCTCGCCTACCGCCTGTTTTTAATCTTCACTGACGCAACCGTTACCAGTGACTTGATCGCCCGTCCGACACAACCGCTTCCCGCCGTGTTTTATCTGCTGTTCGGCGGTGGTACGCTGGTACTGTTAGGGCGTTATCATCGGAAAATCCGTTCGCTGACGCTGCGTTTCGGGTTGATTTTGTTCGTGGTCGGGCAAGGCGTCGGTTTCCTCAACCCACAGCTTGGCATATTCACGCTGTCGCTTGGGATCGCTGCGTTCGGCTCACTGGTGATCAGTTTTGCTGTGCTGCAACAGGAAATCATACGCCCGCTGGCAGAACGTAATTCGCAGGTGGAAGCGATTCAGCGGCTGAACCTCGCTATCACACGGCAAGCCGCGCTGGATACGCTGCTCAATCAAATTGCACGCCAAGCCGCGACTCTGTTGGATGCCGATGGCGTAGGGATATTCCTCAACAATGGCGGCGTGTTTCAAATCGCCAATGTGTACAACCTGCCAGCGAGTTATATGGATGTCAAAATGACAGCGGGGCAGGGGATTGCGGGGCGCGTCGTGCAGGCAAGGCAATCCCTCGCGCTGGACGACTATGGTCGCGATTGGCGCGGCTCTGATGATTTGCCGCTGGCAAGAGAGACGTTTGGATCGGTGGTGTGTTCGCCCCTCATTCATGGGGATGAACCGGTTGGCGCGTTGATGATCGTCGCGGGGCGACAGGGGCGTTTGTTCGGGCGCGAAGATGTGTATTTGCTAGAGTTATTGGGCGCTCAGGCAGTGGTGGCGATTGTTCACAGTCGGTTGCTTGAAGAACAGCAGGAACTCACGCGACAGGTGGAGTACGCACGCGGTCAGCTTGAAACCGTGCTTTCCAGCACCGAAAGTCCGGTGATCGCGGTTGATCGCAAATTCCGGTTGATTTTTGCGAACCCGGCGGCACGCAGTTTGATTGACCTGCGCGATGATCGGTCTGTCCTCGATCAAATTCCGCGTGATGCGCTGCCCTCGCGTCAAATCTTGCGCGAGATCAAGCAGAGTCGGGCGCACACTTACGAAATTGCGGTAGGCGATAAATTTTATTTGTGTCACCTTGCGCCGTTGGGGTATCCCCGCGTCAGTGGGTGGGTTGCTGTCATGAACGATGTGACACAGCTTAAAGAACTGGATCGCATGAAAAGTGAAATGGTTCGCATGACCAGCCATGACCTCAAAAATCCGCTGCAAGCGGCAATGGCGAACCTTGAACTGCTGCAAGATGACCTCGCGGACGCGGAAATTGACAACGCGGAAATCAACGCCGCGATCAGCCAGATTGATAAGCAGTTGGGACGCATGAACCGTATTATTCGCGGAATTCTTGATCTGGAACGGGCGAAGATCGGCGCTCGTTCGCTCGATTACTGCCCTCCGGGTCAAATTGTTGACCGTGCTGTGGACGATATGAGCGCGTTGGCGGCGGATCGGCACATCCGTGTTTCAGGCGAGGTTGCGCCCGATTTGCCTGTTTTCACCTGCGATCCTGATCAGTTTGAGCGTGCGATCATCAACTTAGTTGAGAATGCGATTAAATTTACTCCCTCTGGCGGGGCTGTTTGCGTGCGTGTTCGAGAAGAAAGCGGTAATCTAGTGTTTGAAGTTGAGGATACAGGCGTCGGGATTGAAGAAGAACTGCAACCGCGTGTGTTTGACCGCTTTTACCGCGCAAACCAAAAAGGGACGGAACATGTCACCGGTTCTGGTTTGGGGTTAAGCCTCGTCAAAACAATTGTTGAAAACCATCGTGGAAAAGTCACGCTGACCAGTCAGGTTGGGGTCGGCACAACCTTCACAGTCACGGTGCCAATCCACGCTGTTAAAAACTAGTCCGACGCTGATCACTGAAAATGTATTCCAATCGTTAAAAACTAGGAGCATCATGTTTCGCATTCGATTGATCGGGGTGGTGTTTTGCCTGATTTTCATTGCTTTTGCCCAACTTTCTGCACAGGAAAGCACACCAGATGTTCGCACCACGCCCACCAAAACGCCCACGCCTTCCGCCAGCGCCACACGCGAATCGAATCCAAACGCAGTTTTCGAGCCGCTCACACAGGCAGATTTAACGATTTTGACGGGCAATGTTCAGCGCCCCAACGGAATCTACTGGTTTGACAACAACCTGTACACCGCGTGTACGGGTGACAGCACGATCTATGAAATCAATTCGGAGAGCGGCGCAACGATCACCTACATCTATGGGATTGGCAACGCGCATACGATGTATGCCGAGACCCGAAATAACTTGCTCACGATGTGGATTCCCGACTATGCGGATAACACCCTCAAACTGGTGACGCCGCAAGGTGTGCAGCGAGTCGTAGATGACTTACAGGGTCCGTGGGGAATCAGCTATGTGGATGAGGAAAGTTTCTTTGTGACCAACCTTTTGGGGAATAATGTCAGTAGGGTCACACGAAGCGGGGAAAACACCGTTGTGCTAGACGGTTTATCCTCACCGACGGGTATTGCCCACGATGGCGAAAACGTGTTTATTGCTAACAATGGCAGTTCGCGGCGTGCGATTGAGTGGTTTCCGCTCGAAACGTTAGCCTCTAGCGAAATGACTGCGACTATCCCCGAAGATCATGTGTTGGTCAGTGGTTTGCAAAATACAACCGGGATACAGCTTGCCGCTGATGGCAATTTGTATTTCGCTTATTCACTGGCGAATCGCGGGGTGGTAGGGCGGGTGAATCCGCAAACGTGTATGGCAAACGGTGGATGCACGAATGCCGATGTCGAAATTGTGGTGTATACCGAATTGACTGCACCACTGGCAGGGCTGGCGATTTCGCCGGATATGCGCCTGTTTGTGCATACGATGTTCAGCCCGGATTTGTACTGGGCGCGAATTGAAGGGTAAAGCAACCTCACCCCCGACCCATAAAAATCAGCCTCACCCCCCAGCCCCCTCTCCCAAAAGCAGGAGAGGGGGAGTTCTTTAGAGGATTTTGCCTAAGAACTGCTTTAAGCGTTCGTGCTGCGGGTTATCAAACAGGTCGGCGGGGGTGGTTTCGACAATCTTCTCACCGTGATCCATAAAGACGATTTTGTTGGCGGCGGCGCGGGCAAAACCCATTTCATGCGTGACTACGACCATCGTCATGCCTTCTTTGGCGAGGTCAAGCATTACGTCTAAGACCTCTTTGATCATTTCGGGGTCAAGCGCCGAAGTTGGCTCATCAAACAGCATGATTTTGGGGTTCATTGCCAGCGCACGCGCAATAGCGACACGCTGCTGCTGTCCACCGGAAAGTTTAGTCGGGAATACGTCGGCTTTTTCAGGAATCCCCACTTTGTCAAGCAGACGCCGCGCTATGTGTTCTGATTCGGCGCGGTTGCGCTTTCGGACGACGGTTTGCGCCAGCATCAAATTGCCCATGACGCTCAAATTTGGGAATAAATTAAACTGCTGAAACACCATGCCCACTTCTTCGCGCACGCGGTTGATGTCGCAGTTTTTACTGTTGACCTGCACATCTTCGACCCAGATTTCACCGGAATTGACTGTTTCCAAGCGGTTAATGCAGCGCAGAAGGGTCGATTTGCCTGAACCGCTGGGACCAATGATCACAACGACTTCACCCGCGTGAACGTCTAGGCTAACGTTACGGAGTGCTTTGACCGCTCCAAAACTTTTGGTCGCGTCTTTGATATGGATGATGGGCTTATCAGAGGGTGGGAGAGTACGGATTAACTCACTCATCGTGTTTGTCCTGCTGTAAACGAGATTCCAGATAAATGACGCCGAGTGACATGAGGATCGTCAAGTTGGCGTAAATGAAGGACAAGATCAACAAGCCTTCGGGGTAGCGAAAGCGATTGCTGGCATACTGGCGCGTAAGATGAGAAATTTCTGGCACGGCGACTACGGACGCCAATGAGGTATCTTTTAGCAGCAAGATAAAGTTGTTCGCCAGTGCGGGCAGCACATTACGAATGGCTTGGGGCAAAATAACATGGCGCATCGCCTCGAAGTAGGTCATGCCGAGTGAGCGCGAGGCTTCCATTTGACCGCGCCCGATACTCTCAATTCCTGCGCGAAACACTTCTGACATGAATGCACCGTATGTCACCGCGAAGGCAAAGACGATACGGATCACAGGGTCAATATCACGGGCGCGGAGGCTGGTCGTCTCGATCACCGCTGGATTAATGCCCACCATTTGTTGAATCAGATTATCTAGAAACGGAATGCCGGGAAGCACGTCCGTCCCTGCTATGACATCAATTAATGCAGGAGTGACCACAAACGCGAAGATCAAAATGATCACGAGTAGGGGCAGCCCGCGAAACAATTCCACATAAAGCGTTGTCACATTATAAATAATGATGTTTTTGGATATTCGACCTAGCGCGACGATCAAGCCGATGATGATCGAAAATAAGAAGGAAAAAATTGTGATTTGAAGGGTAACACCGATGCCAACGACGACGAAGTTCCACGCTTCAATCAAGATCGGGCTGGTGAAAATCCCGTATAGCACGAATATATCAAGCGCGATAAACACAAGAAACCAACTGCGGCGCTCAAGGATATTACGCGATACCCCACGTGGGTCGAAAAACGGTCTGGGAGCGGTAGGCTCGATTTGTGCCATAGGAGTCCTAGGGGTAAGGGTGGTTAGGGACTAAGGAAAGGGCGGATCAATGCTGATCCGCCCTTTTTGGTTGGCTTTATTCTGATTCAAACCACGTTCTATAGATGTCGTCCCATGTACCATCAGCTTGCAAGGCTGCCATCGCCGCATTGATCGGCTCTACGAGGTCGCTGCCAGAGGGGTAGGCGAACGCCAAGCCATGCTCAATACCAATTGAGGTTTCTAGCACTGCCAAGCCCGCTTGTGCTTCGATGTAGCCTTCTGCTGCGGGACGGTCTACCAGCACCGCATCAACATCACCATTGAGAAGGGCTTGCACCGCCGCGCCGAAGGTGTCAAACGAGTTGACGTTTTCGGCGGGGTAGAGGCTCAAGGCGGTGATCTCGTTGGTCGTGCCGATTTGTGTGCCGACCAGAAAATCATCCAATGTGCCAAGTTCTTCGGCGTTGGTGAAACGATCTTCATCGCCGCGAACGAGGAACGTCTCGTCATAGGCTTGATAGAGCGAGGAGAAATCCACCGTTTCGTCACGGTCTTCGGTGTAGGTGATGCCATCGGCGGCAACATCGTATTCGCCGTTGGCAATGGCTACCAACATGCCGTCCCATGCCGCCTCGACAAAGACGGGTGTGCAGTTCAGGCGTTCGCAAATTTCGTTGAAGGTATCGTAGTCCCACCCTACGGTTTCGCCGTCCTCATTAATGTAGTTATAGGGGGGATAGGCATTTTCAACTGCAATGGTAACTTCACGCCCTTCGAGGTCGGGCAGTTCAGCTTGAGCGAACCAGCGCGTAAAAATCTGATCCCAACGTCCGCTGGCTTGGAGTGCTGCCATCGCCGCATTGATCGGCTCAACAAGGTCGCTGCCAGAGGTGAACGCGAATGCCAAGCCATGCTCAATACCGATTGACGTTTCCAGCACGGCTAGCCCTTCTTGAGCATCGAGGTAGCCTTCTGCTGCGGGGCGGTCTACCAGCACGGCGTCGACATCCCCGTTGAGGAGGGCTTGCACCGCTGCGCCGAAGGTGTCAAACGAGTTGACGTTTTCGGCGGGATAGAGGCTCAAGGCGGTGATCTCGTTGGTTGTGCCGATTTGCGTGCCGACCAAGTAATCTGCTAATGTGCCGAGTTCTTCTGCATTGGTGAAGCGATCTTCATCAGAGCGAACGAGGAAGGTCTCGTCATAGGCTTGGTAGAGCGACGAGAAATCTACCGTTTCGTCACGGTCTTCGGTGTAGGTGATGCCGTCGGCGGCAACATCGTATTCGCCGTTGGCAATGGCGACCAACATGCCATCCCACGCCGCCTCGACAAATACAGGCACACAGTTGATCAAATCACAAATATCGTTGAAGGTGTCGTAGTCCCAACCGACAGTTTCGCCGTCCTCATTAATGTAGTTATAAGGGGGGTAGGCATTTTCAACCGCAATCGTGATTTCACGCCCTTCGAGGTCGGGCAGTTCGGTTTCTTGCGCCAAGACAGTCGGCAAGACTGACATCAACGCGAGAAGGAGCAGAGCTAATATTCCTAAACGTTTCTGCATATTACACATCTCCATGAAATTTTAATACAACCTTCACGAATTATACGAGACTTGAAATGTGACGCAACAAAAACGTCACCTAATCTCCGAGGACTCTTTTGTGCAAAACATACGCACACTTTTCAGGGTCAAAATCATAGGCGTAATAACCCGCCTCAAATGCTTGTTGAAGGGTTTCGCGCAAGGCTAACCGCCATGCGAGAATCGTTTCACGGTCAAGGGTTTTCAAGCTGTGCGGAATATACGCTAAATAACTTAGTGTATGACCGTCGGCATGACCGTTGATGCATGGTATCCCATTTGAATCACGACTGAGAAGGGCGGGGTAATCATAGGATTCCGCAAACATCTCAATTTGTTTGTTCGCTAGAGCAATTACACGCGGGTCATTCAAGCGCCAAACTGCCTCAACGCGGTCTGACGGCATCCCCTTGTTGATCTCATCGGTCATGAAGCCATAAAAATTGATCAGGTAGCGGTCAAATGTAACGCCAAGTCTGCGTAGATTGAAATTAGCATTTCCGCGTTGTAGGGGATCGAATGTCCAGCGGATTTCACTGGCGCGGTGTTCTACAGCCCAATCTCTTTGAGCGCGTTTTAGTTGGAAGCCAATCCCTGATTTCTGGTGATCGGGATGTACGCCTGTGATATGTGACCAGTAAACAAAAGCGTCTTCAAGGTTGGCAGCGGGTATGATCGCGGGAAACATCACCCCAAATCCTACAAGCTGATGATTCACAAATGCACCGTTAATCATGCCACCACTATGACTAATCGCTCCTAGCATGGTTGATGGCACAGCGTCACGCGGGTCTAACCCCCATACTAAAATTTCGAGATCGACCATGCGCTCAAGGTCTACAGGAGCGATCAGGGGGCGGTACTCAACTGCCAAGAGGCTGTACCAAGAGCAAACCGATTAGCCCGATGATCAAGCCGAGATGGTGGGTGATCGTCCACAGCAGATCAAGGAATTGCGAGGGCGAATAGACGCTGATCAACGAAATGATGAAACTGATCGTGATCAGCAATACGCCGATCAGGGTCGGTAAGCCGCGACGTTTTGCCAGCCCCGCCGATAGGCGTTCAAGAAAGCGGGCGATTGAGGAGGAGCGATCAATTCGTCTAAACACTGGAATCCTCTAAACGCGATAGTCCTTAAAACGCTCATACAGGTCTTGGGGCATTTTCAATGTGAGCAAAACACCTTCTGCGGTGTGTTCTTGTTTTTCAACTGATGCCGCTTCGTGGAGCAGCGACGCCAGATCACCGCGTTCATACGGGATCAACAGTTTGGTTTTGTGCAGCGCCAATTTGAGCGCCGTCTCGACTGCGGCTAACAGCTTGTCCATGCCGATATTCTCTGTCGCAGAAACGGCTACCTGAGCCACATAATCGGCGGCATTTTGAGGGGCGGGAAGTTCTGCGCCGGGAGTCCATTGGTCGATCTTGTTCCAGACGAGAATACGCGGCACAGGCGGCACTTCAATTTCTGCCAGCGTATCTTCGACGGTTTCGAGATGCTGCAACACGTTCGGGTGATTCACGTCTAGCACTTCCAGAATAATGTCGGCATCGCGGATTTCTTCGAGCGTCGCCTGGAATGCCGCGATCAAGGTGGTAGGCAGCTTCTGGATGAACCCTACTGTATCGCTGATGAGCGCCTGTCGCCCCGTCGGGAGATCAACACGGCGGGTGGTGGGGTCAAGCGTGGCGAACAACTGGTTAGCGATATACACGTCTGCGCCAGTGAGCGCCTTCAGCAGAGTCGATTTGCCGGCGTTGGTGTAGCCGACCAGCGCCACGAGCGGCACGCCTGTACGTTCACGGGCGCTGCGGTGGCGGCTGCGATGTTCGCGGACGTGTTCTAGTTCTTCTTTTAGTTTGCTGATACGCCGCCGAATGTCGCGGCGGTCAACTTCAAGCTGTGTTTCACCGGGACCACGCAAACCGACGCCACCGTTGCCGCTGCGACCCCCTGCGCCGCCAGATTGACGGGCAAGATGCGTCCACATGCGGGTAAGGCGGGGCAGACGATATTCGTACTGTGCCAATTCCACCTGTAGCGCACCTTCACGGGTACGGGCGTGCTGCGCGAAAATGTCTAGAATCAATGCCGAACGATCTAGCACTTTGACGTTTTCGCCCAACTTCTCTTCAAGTTCGCGCTGATGGCGTGGGGATAGCTCGTCATCGAACAGGACGACTTTCGCGCCTGTTGCGACTACGGTATCTATGATTTCCTGGACTTTGCCAGAGCCAACGAACGTCGCCGCTTCAATTTTGCCAACGTTCTGTGTGACCTGACCGATCACCTCAATACCTGCTGTATCTGCGAGTAGTGCCAATTCTGTGAGCGAGTCTTCCATCGACAACAGCGGACGGCTGCCTTTGACGTTCACGCCTACTATGACGGCTTGTTCTTGTACGACTAGTTCTGTCATCGTGCTGAGTACCACTTCTTTAAACGAGTTAAGGCTTCTTCTAAACGATCATCGGCAATGCCGATGCTGAAACGTACATAATTTGTTCCGCCGGGTCCGTAAATTGCGCCCGGCGCAACCGAAACATGCGCTTTCATCAAGGCTTCTTCGGCGTATTTTGCGCCATCGCCCTCTAAGACACGCGCCCACACATAAAGCGATCCTTTGGGTTTCTGCGCGGTCAAGCCAATTTCAGGGAGGGTTTCGAGGATGCGATCTCGGCGGCGCTGATAGATGGCATTGCGTTCGTTAATCCATGCGTGCGGCACTTCATCGAAGGCGATAATTCCGGCGTCGTAGATGGGCTGAAAATGTCCACTGTCCATGTTGCTTTTGACGGTCAACAGGGTCTTGATCGCCTCTACGTTGCCGACTGCTGCACCGAGTCGCCAGCCTGCCATGTTATGCGACTTCGAGAATGAGATAAACTCGATGGTGCAATCGACTGCGCCTTCGATTTGAAGGGCGCTCCCGGCGGTATAGCCGTCAAACGTTACTTCGACATAAGGGTTATCCGATACCAGTAAGATATTATGCTGCCTACAAAAATCGACCATGCGCTTATAAAAATCGGTGTCAGCGGTTGCGCCCGTCGGGTTGTTCGGGTAATTAATCCACAAAAGTTTTGCCCGCTTCAAAACAGCTTCGGGAATGCTGCTCACGTCCGGTTTATAGTCGTTTTCTTCGCGTGTGGGCAGCCAGAAAACCTCACCGTTGGCAAGCAGAGCGCCCATCGAATAGGCGGGATAGCCGATGTCTGGCACAAGCGCAATATCGCCGCGATCTAAATAGGCGAGGCTGAGATTGACAATACCCTCTTTGCTCCCCAAAAGCGGCAAAACCTGTTTTTCGGGATCCACCGTTACGCCGAAACGCCGCTGGTAGTATTCGGCAACGGCGGCTCGAAACTCTGGCGTGCCTTTGTACCCTGCATAACCGTGATGATCCGGTTCGCGGGCGGAACGGTAGAGTTCTTCGACCACACATTCAGGCGGGGGCATATCCGGGCTGCCGATGTCGAGTCCGATCACGTCATAGCCCTGTTGATTCAATTCACGCACACGCTGAGTTAAAAGCGCAAACGGGTATGGGGGGAGCGTATTAAGACGGGCGGCGGGAGTAGGCATTTTTTCCTTCACACCAAATGACAATAGAGAGACTATTTAAGTCTCTATTGTATCACATAGGCTCATTGGCGGGACGGGCTTTATGGTTGGGCGACAGAAACAGCCTCCCCCCCTCTCCCAAAAAGAGGAGAGGGGAGAAAACAAAACAGCCTCACCCCCGTCCCCTCTCCCGAAAAGAGGAGAGGGGAGAAAGCAAAACAGCCTCACCCCCGACCCCTCTCCCGAAAAGAGGAGAGGGTGGAAAGCAAAACAGCCTCACCCCCGACCCCTCTCCCAAAAAGAGGAGAGGGGGGAAAGCAAAACAGCCTCACCCCCGTCCCCTCTCCCAAAAAGAGGAGAGGGGAGAAAACAAAAGCGGTTAGGTGCTTGTTGCTGTTTGTGGATACAAATATGGGTCGTTTAGCCCTTCGATGTCTGACCGGATGTCTGTCAGCGCACGCTCGACGTAGGCGGCATAGCGCAGACGTTTATCTTTGATGGGGGTTGAAAGTTCAGGCATAATGCCGAAATTCGCCTTCATGGGCTGGAAGTGTTTTGCTTCGGCGTGTGTGACGTAATGGCATAATGCGCCAAGCATGGTCGTCGGCGGGATGATCCAACCTGATTTGCCGTCTAACGTCCGCGCAAGGTTGAGCGCCGCGACTAAGCCCGTCGCTACATTGCCCATGTAGCCTTCAACGCCGGTGATTTGTCCCGCGAAGAACAGGTTTTCGCGTGTTTTAAACTGCATAGTGGGGTGAAGCAGGGTAGGTGAGTTGATAAACGTGTTGCGGTGCATTTGCCCCATGCGCTCGAACTCGGCGTTTTGCAAGCCGGGGATCAGGCGCAAAACCTCTTCTTGCTGCCCCCATTTGATGTTTGTTTGAAAGCCCACGATGTTATACAGCGTACCAGCGACGTTATCCTGTCGAAGCTGAACGACAGCATGAGGGCGTCTGCCCGTGCGCGGGTCTGTGAGTCCCACAGGACGCATGGGTCCAAAAGCGAGTGCTTCTGCGCCGCGAGAGGCAAGCTGCTCAATGGGCAAACAGCCTTCAAAAAACAGTTTATCTTCGCTTTCAAAGTCGCGTAGGGCGGCGCGTTCAGATGACAGCAGCGCGGCGATAAACCGCTCGTATTCCTCTTTGTTCATCGGACAGTTGATGTAATCGCCTTCGTCCTCGTCGCCGCGTCCATAGCGACTTGCGCGAAAGGCGATGCTCATGTCGATGCTGTCTGCCAGCACAATGGGCGCAAGTGCATCGTAGAAATAGAGATACTGCTGTCCGGTCAAACGGGCGATGTCTAACGCCAGTGTTTCGGATGTGAGGGGTCCCGTTGCGATGATGGTTGGCTCATCGGGGACGGTTGTTACTTCCTCACGAATCAAGCGGATTCGGGGATGGGTTGATAACGCATCTGTCACGCTTTGCGCGAATAGTTCACGGTCAACCGCCAGCGCACCCCCTGCCGGGACAGCCGCTTTTTCTGCCGCATCGAGTAAAAGTGAGCGTAGCAGATCCAACTCGGTTTTGAGAAGCCCCGACGCCCGATCTGGCAATTTTGACCCGAAAGAATTGCTGCATACCAATTCTGCGAGGCGGTTGGTGACATGCGCTCCCGTCGTTTTATGCGGACGCATTTCGTACAAATCAACGTCAAAACCGCGTTCCGCAAGCTGCCAAGCCGCCTCTGACCCGGCTAAACCGCCGCCAATTACATTGACTTTAACCATACTAACTCCCACTAGAACGACGCAAATGCGGCTCAAGCGCCGCCAATCACATTGACGACTTTAACCCTGACTCAATTCCTGTGTGTGCTGATAATACTGTGTGAGCTTTTCCAGATGCTCGGCGCTGGGTGGCGCAAGTTCGAGCGCATTGGCGTAGGCGTCCCGCGCTTTTGCATATTGTCCGAGCGCGAAATAAGCGTTGCCCTGCACATAGTAGATTTTGTAATCGTAGATCGCCTGATCATCGGTTTTCGCCGCTTGCAACAGGCGGTTGATGGCGTTGATCGCTTTGTCGTAGTCGCCCAACTGGTAATGACTGCGGGCGATGCGATAATGCAAGGACAGTTCCCAAGGGTGATAGGGGTTGAACTGCAAAGCGTTCTGGTAGGCGGTGATGGATGGCGAATACTGTCCGGTTTTGAAACAGGCATCGCCCAACATTTCGTGAGCGCGTGACCATGTAACATCGATTCCAAGAGGTCGCTTGCTGATCTGCGTGAACTGCTGAACGTAGCTGATAATCTCACGTTCACGTCCGCCCATATGCGAGAGGGTTTCTGCCGCTGTGAGCAGAGCATCGGCTAAACCCGTGCGCCCCTCAACTCCGGCTGAGGTCGCCACACTGATGGCAGTCGATGCGGCATCGAACGCTGAGTCATAGTCGTGTATTTCGCGCAGAATACGGCTGCGAAGGGTGTGTACTTGGACTAACCAGATGCGTGGTTCGATGTTGGGGTAGGTGGCGACGGCTTTATTCAGGAATGAGAGCGCCCCTTTGGGATCGCGTTCTTCGTAAAAGGAGACAAATCCCAACCGTTCATAGCAGTAGGCGGTCAGCGGTGGAATGGTGCTAGGCGTCAATAGGGCTTGCTGCAAGCAGTTGACCGCATCGGCTGTGCGGCTGTCTGTGAGCAGCACACGCGCTTTTTGATAGTGAACCCATCCCGCATTTTCGTAAGCCGGATGTTCTGCCAGTATCTTGTGATAGCAGGTGAGGGCGTGCGCGGTATCTGCCCGATCTGCAAAGCCGACGCTTGCTAATTCAAAGCGTGCAAAATGGGTATCTGCCAGCAGTTCTAAATTTTGAGGCGTTTCAAACTGATCCGGGGCGAGACTTCGTGCCTTCTGCAAGTCCTCTAGCGCGTCGTCAATGCGGGCGCTGAACAAGCGGGCGCGGGCGCGTAAGATCAACATTCGCGCTCGTCCTTGCAGTGATTGTTCGGAACGCAAGAGACGAGCGATCAAGACCTCTGCCTTCTTAATATCACGCCTCAGCAAGAGATCGTCTATCGTCTGAAGTTGTTCCAACATGCCATCCTCCGAGGAACCCAACTTTCTGTTCTGCGTGGGTAGTGTGTATCATCGCAGAAATATTGTCGTTTGGGTATCCCTCAAAGACTGACGGGTATGTTTTCACCCCACCCCCGACCCCACCCCGAATTCGAGGAGGGGGAAAAGCGATCCAAAAGGCAGGTTAGTAAATAGGGGTTTATGACCACGCCTTGAGGACAATGGAGGCGTTCTGACCGCCTAAGCCGAAGCTGTTCGACAAAACGTATTGCAAGCCCTTCACATCGCGGGCAACATTCGGGACGTAATCCAAATCGAGTTCAGGATCGGGAGTCATGTAGTTGATTGTCGGGTGCAGCACGCCTTCGACCAAACTCATCACACATGCGACGATCTCAATTGCGCCGGATGCGCCTAATGCATGACCGATCATGCTCTTGGTGGACGAAATCGCCATGTTATAGGCGTGTTCGCCAAAAACCTTCTTGATCGCTACGGTTTCCATGGCGTCATTGGCTTGGGTTGATGTGCCGTGCGCGTTGATGTATTGAATATCCTCAATGTTGACGTGTGCGTTTTCGAGCGCCCACTTCATGGAACGCATTGCGCCGCGCCCTTCGGGGTCAAGCGCCGCAATGTGATAGGCGTCTGACGATGACGCATGACCGAGGATTTCTGCGTAAATGCGAGCGCCGCGCTGAACTGCGTGCTGTAGGCTTTCGATCACCATGACCGCGCAGCCTTCGCTGAATACGAAACCAGAGCGCGTTTTATCGAATGGACGGCTGGCGAGTTCGGGTGAATCGTTGAACCCGGTTGCAAGTGCCTCCATCGCGTCAAAGCCAGCAAGCGCGTAATCTTGAAGGACGGATTCGACCCCGCCCGTGATCACCATGTCGGCGCGACCATTCTTGATCAATTCGCTGGCTTCGCCTACGGCTTGAGTGCCTGCCGCGCAAGCCGTCGAAGGGGAATTGAGGGGTCCAAACGTCCGAATGAACCTGCTGACGTAGTGTCCGGGCATGTTCGGCAGGGAGTTGATCAACATGAGCGGGTTGGGTTTCTTATAGCCCGATGTTTTGTACTTGGTTGTACTCTGTTCGGACTGTTCGTGTGAACCTAGCGTCGTGCCAATCACCGTGCCAACCCGTTCGCCTTCTTCTTCTATTTTCTCGGTTGTTAACCCCGCATCACTGATTGCCATTTGTGCAGCAGCAACCGCAAACTGTGATGCGCGTCCCATGCGCCGTGCTTCTTTGTGTTCAATGTATTTGGTGGGTTCAAAACCGCGTACTTCGCCGCCAATTTGTACCGGGACATGCTCAACCGGGATTGTTTCGATGCGCCGAATACCCGACTTTCCCGCTTTTAGACTGTCCCACAACGATTTCACATCGCCTAGACAAGTGACTGCGCCCAATCCGGTAATTACAACGCGGGGGCGACCATTCCGTAATAGTTCCATGCTGGTTGAGCGGCAACTGTGCCGCTGTTCTCCTTTATCTGTATCTGTCCATTACGCCAAAGAAAACGTTTTTAGTCCTGCCTCAATCGACTCGATCACTTTGCCAGCCACCGCTTTTCGCGCCTGACCAATCGCATTTTTGATCGCTCTATCATTTGATCGTCCATGACCGATGATTACAACACCGTTGACTCCCAAAAGGGGCGCACCGCCAATTTCAAAGGGATCGATCATTTTTTGCACCCGACGAAACGCTGGGCGTGCCAGCGCACCGCCAATTTTTGTGATGGTCGTCCGCATGATTTCTTCACGCAGCGATGCCGCCATCATGCGAGTCGCTGCTTCCATTGACTTGATAAAAATGTTGCCGACAAAGCCATCCATCACCACCACGTCGGCTTCGCCTTTCAAGATGTCTTTTGGTTCGATGTTGCCGATAAAGCGAATAGGCATATCGCGCAGAATTGCAGACGCTTCGTTGATGCAGATAGTCCCTTTGCCTTCTTCTTCACCGTTGGAGAGAAGCCCGACACGGGGATCACTGATCTTGACGCTGTGTTGTGCATATAATTTACCCATAAGGGCAAACTGTACCAACCATTCTGGTTTGGAGTCGGCGTTTGCGCCGACATCGAGTAGGATGGGACTCACATTCCCTAAGGGTACGATGGCGGTGAGGGCAGGGCGCTTAACGCCGGGAATTCGTTTCAATGTAAATAGGGTTGCAATGCTCAACGCTGCGCCCGTGTTGCCAGCCGTGACAAACGCATCGGCTTTACCGTCTTTGACAAGATTCATGCCCACATGCATTGAGGAATTAGGTTTCGATTTGCCGACTTGCGTGGGTTTGTCTTGCATCGTGATCACATCACCGGCGTGGACAACTTCGATCTTTAAGCCGGAACTATCGTGTTTGGCAAGTTCTTGTTTGATGATCTTCTCATCGCCCACTAAATAGATCGTGTCTTCTTTCCATTCCTGCGCTGCCAGTATGGCACCTGCCACATCAGGAACTGGAAATGTGTCGCTACCCATCGCGTCAAGAGCGATCCGCATAGTTGATCCTTTGCCGTACATTAGAACTATCAAGTTTACCGGAAATCTCCCCGTCCTTAAAGGACGAAAGAATGCACGAAAGCATGGACGAAAGCATGGACGAAAGAATCCAATTCATCATTGACAGGGTAGGCGGGTTTAGTATAATAAACTCAGTTTTACGCCCCGGTGGCGGAATGGCATACGCAGCAGCTTGAGGGGTTGTGTCCTTAGGACGTGGAGGTTCGAGTCCTCTCCGGGGCAAGAAAAGTACAGACAAAAATCCATTTCAGAAATGAAGTGGATTTTTGTTTTTTATGAGATTGTGCGACTAACTTGCTTACGCCCCCCTATCCGATGTAAACTCCAAGAAGGAATTTGCCACCGGAGGATATGCATGAGTGATGAAACCAGATCGGCGTTAAGACAAGCCTTTGATGCGATTGAAGCGGGCGATTTGGAGTCGGCACGCGCCATTATCGAGCCGATCCTCGTGGTGGAGCCTGATAATGCGGATGCATGGTGGGTCTACAGCCATGCTATTTCTGACCCCGAAGAAGCAATGACCGCGCTCGATAACGTAGTGCGGATTGATCCTGAATACCCCGGCGCAGGGGAACTGCTCAGTACGCTGCGGGAACGACTGCCCCGCCGCCCTGTGCAACCTGTGACGAGTTCAGCGCCGCCGCCCCCGTCCCATTTCCCAGATTTGCCAGCGGCTGATGAGCCTGACTTTGATATTGAACGTACACCGCCAAGCGGCATGAAACCTGTCACTGTAGAGGAAGAAGCAGAGGAAGAATCACAGCGCAGCATCATTCCGATGCTTGCAGGAATTCTGCTCGTCATTGTGGTACTGGTGCTGATTGTCTCGCTGCTTTCGCGGACTCAGACGCCCGCGCTGACACCGACTGCCATTGCAGTGGCAACGCAAGCGTTTGACACGACCTCGATCCCCTTTACCTTGACAGAAGAACCGACCAGCGAATCGCAAGCAGTTGCACCTGTAACCACTGAAACAAGCGAAGCAATATCGACCACAGAAGTAGGAGCTACCCCTACAGCCTCACTCAATATTGGAACTGCGACTGCTGGTGGTGAAGCAGACTCCACCGAAGCCGCG
>JBBQRJ010000030.1:0-20691 GCA_038214955.1 Aggregatilineales bacterium
TTCATCCATGTCGTGACCCCATAAAAACATGGCGCAAACGGGTTCAGCAGGTCTATCATTATTGACGGCAGGTTAAGCATCGTTTTATCCTTTCTCAGAGGTCTGAAACAGCTTATCCTGCCTTCCTTTTTTCAGCCACCCATGTGCAAAGTCGAAATTAGGCGAGTGTAGTGAGTTTTTGTACATCTGCCGCGCAAAAGTATCGAATAGACGGGAGTTTCAATGAAGAATCGTTTAGCAGCAATACGGGATCAACTGCGTTCAAGTTACTGGTTTATCCCCACAGTGTTGGCAGTGCTGGCAGTGCTGCTCTCCATCCTCACGATCCAATTGGACGAGACAATTGACACTCGGCAGGGATGGGTGGTTGGTTTAATTTATGTGGAAAGCCCAGAGGGGGCGCGGGCTGTGCTTTCGACTGTGAGTAGTTCCATGATCACCGTCGCCGGTGTGGTATTCTCTCTGACGATGGTTGTCCTATCGCTGTCCTCGCAGCAGTATGGTCCGCTGGTGCTGGGACAGTTCATGCGCGACCGTGGCAGTCAGTTCGTTTTAGGCATCTTCACTGCCACGTTTATCTACTGTTTACTCAGTCTGAGAACGATTCGCGGTAATGAGGACAGCAGATTTGTGCCTACGATTTCTGTGCTGGTGGGGCTAGGACTGGCGATTACCAGTTTAGCGATGCTCATTTATTTCATTCATCATGTCTCTGAGTCGATTCAATCGACAAGTATCATTGCTCGCATAAGCGATCACCTGCTTGACAACATTGACACGGTATTCCCAGAAGAAATCGGTGAAGAGCGTGAAATAATGGTCAATATCGTGCCCCCTGATATTGAGGAGCAGTTCAATAGAGAGGGGGTGGAAATCACCGCAGGTAAAAGCGGTTACTTGCAGAGGATCGACGACGAGACAATCCTCCGAGTCGCTCAAGAATACGATGTTATTCTGCAGCTGACACTTCGACCCGGACAGTTTTTAAGCAACGGTGATCTGCTTCTTCGTACCCTTCCCCCAGAACGGATCCATAACGGTCTCTACAATGAAGTGCAAAAAGCCTTCATTCTTGGCAAGAGCCGCACACAGACCCGTGATGTCGAGTTTCTCTTCATGCAGCTCTCGGCGATTGCTTTGCGCGCACTATCTCCGGCTATCAACGACCCTTACACTGCGATGATGTGTATCGATCGTCTTGGACAAGCACTCCGTGTGCTGTTAAATCGTGAAACTCCCGCCCGCTACCGGTTCGACGAAGAAAATCGTTTGCGCGTGGTTGCATCTCCGCTGACGTTTGCCGAATTGCTTGGGGCTGCCTTTGATGAAATTCGACGCAGCGCACAGAATGACATCGCTGTGAACTTGTGTTTGCTCCATGTGCTCGAAGGGTTAGCTCGACACACAAAAAGACCAGATCAGCTTCATACCCTTGAGAACTATGCGCGGGTTGTTTACGAGCAAAGCTACAGTGAGAGCACAGCGGGTTACGACGTAGATCAGCTCGTTCAAATCTATACAAGAATTCAGCAAGTCATTCATAATCGTCGTGAACGATTGACGTGAACCAAATCGGTATCGTTTGACTATAAGGGTAACTGTGCTAGCGAGCTCACTGTTCCTTCTCCTGTGAATGGCGATCAGAATGATACTGCTGATCGGGATCAACGTGTCTTGGCTTCGGTATATTGCCCTTTCCAGCGGGCCAACCCTCTCGTTGTCGGTGCCGATCTCCATCCGTTTCCTCTGTTTGATCGTGGAAGAGAATTTGCCGTGTGGGGAAGGGTAGATCAATGCCGTTATTGAGGAGTGTTTCTTTTATCGCTTGCAAGACGCGGTCACGTGTATCGAGCGCATCAACTCGACGTGGTGGTTTTATCCACCAGCGAACCCGCAAGACTACGCTGAAATCGCCAATCTCCACAACCAATACTTCGGGTTTAGGCTCTTTCAAAATCTCTTCTATACTTGCGACTGCCTCCAGAATGAGTTGTTTGGCTGTGGCGATATCATCACCAAAGCCGATGCCGAAATCGTATTCCAGGCGACGCTGCTCAAAAGCAGTGTTTACGGTGACGGAATCGGTAAATAGCGCGCTGTTTGGAATGACTACGCGGCGGTTATCATAGGTGCGAATGGTTGTCGCGCGGGTTTCAATGTCCTCGACGGTTCCCTCAAAACCAGAGACAACGATTTGGTCGCCAATCTGAAACGGTTCGGTAATAAGGAGCAGTATTCCAGCTAGGAAGTTCTGAAAGATGTCCCGAAAGGCGAAACCAATGGCGACGCTCCCCACGCCAAGCAGACCAATGACATCGGCGGGGGAGAAATTCGGAAAAACGATGACGGCAGATACAAGGAATCCGAGGAGCAGTACGCCCCACTGCGCTAATCGTCCTAAAACAAGACTGAGATTACGCTGGCGTCTATTCAAACCGGGAACACGTACCACTACTGCACGCACGACTCGACCGAGAATCATAAAGACAATAAAGACGATAACGGCGACCAGCAGATTCGGAAGTGCCTCGATGACGCTGTTGGACATTTCCTCGAGTTGGTCGATCGCTTTTGTAAAGTCGATGTTCATTCCATACTCCATGCCTCTCATCGATTGAGTGTAGCATTGTTACGAACGGAGTTAAAAACTCCTCACATCGTTCTAACATGATTTGCAAGAGGCATCTTAGCAACATGCTGCAAAGTCTATGGCTTATCGTGCTGCATAATGAGGCGGTAGATTACATTTCGGCTTATGGAAACCCATGTAACTGATGCTTATAATGGGCTGTGACGATATTAGACACAAAGAAAGGTAGGGTATGAACTTTAATTTTCTTCGTCGTGCCTCGCGGCAGCTTTCTGTTTACAAAAACACTGTGCTTCTATCGCTCGCAGTCGGAGTCGGCTTAGCGACGGGTGCGGCAATCTGGGCATTTGATCACGGGATCGAGTTCTTTCACTGGCTTTTTCAGGAGCAGTTGACAGAAACCTTTCTCCACACGTTCTTCGGTGCAGCCGCGATTATTCTCTCACTGGCATTCGCCGGTTTGATTGTTGGCTGGCTTATGGATTGGTTTGTGGGTGAGGAACGTCATCATGGTGTTGCCGGGATAATGGAGTCGGTCTCGTTATCGGGTGGTCGGCTGCGCTATTGGCGAATGCCGTTTAAAGCGATTGCCTCTGCGCTGTCTTTAGGGGTGGGGGCGTCTGTTGGACCCGAAGACCCTAGTACCTCAACTGGCTAAAGATGAGGGGATTATGTCGCTGAATTTGCCCAAAACACCCCGCGTTTTCATCAAGTTGAGGTACTAGATGAAGTTTTTTGGCAGTACGGCGTAACAGCTAGGACTTCGAGAAATAATTCACAATATTGACAAGATGGGTTATAGATTGTATACAATGAAGCAGAATACATTATTCAATTTCTTGATTAGGTAGCTCGCAGCCCTTCTTAGAGACTCCAAATAATGACTGTTTTTTCACAAATACGTGCAGTTACCCTACGAGAGCAAGTTGCGGAGCAAATCCGAATTGCTATCATCGAAGGGCGATTAAAACCGAAAGATCACATCGTTGAAGTGACACTCACCGAACAGTTGGGAGTTAGTCGAACCCCGGTGCGTGAAGCTCTCATCATCCTTGAACGCGAGTCACTCGTCGTATCCATCCCCAATCGTGGCTGTTTTGTTCGTGCTTTTACGGCTGATGACATCCGTGCGCTGTTTTCTATGCGTGTGACACTCGAAAACTTCGCCGCCGAACTCGTCATCAACAGGCTTGGTCATCAGGATTACGATAACCTGAACGACCTCATCGAAAGTCAGAACCTGTTTATCCAGCAAAACGATTTCAAAAAAGTCCGCAGCACGGATATGGCGTTCCACCAATATTTGATTGCGGCTAGCAATCACCCGCATCTGATCCGTAATTGGCAAGAGATCGTCGCACAAATCGCGGCAGTTCTCTACCTCCGCGCCGAAGGTCATACCAATTACGATGAATTTCTCGCCATCCAAGATCATCAGCAAATTCTTGATGGCTACCGAGTGCATAATCTGGATCGCATCAAAGCTGAAAATCGACGCATTAACAAGCGTGTTGAAACCGAGTGTCTTATGGCACTCACTCGACTCCAATCGACAGCGCAGTCATAAACCGGAAAGATTATTTTCCCATCCAAGTGGCTTCAGCGTTCCGTGTGAACGATAACGGCGAGGCAAAAGCGTTTTCATCGACAAGGAGGTGCTAGATAATCAAAATCAGCAATGCAGTGGTACGCGTTTGAGTTTTTTAGTTAAGAATTTGAGGAGATTTGAAATGAAGCGTTTTAGTCGCAAGATCAGCCTCGTGCTGTTTCTCGCATTGGTTGTTTTGCCTCTCACTTTCACCATTGTTAGCGCACAAGAAGATATTACCATCTGTTTTGGTTTCCAAGACCTCGAAACAGAATTCTGGGTTGCAGGACACCGGGCGATTACGGATACGCTCCGCGAACAAGGCGTCGAAGTTCTTGAATACAATGCCAACGAAGACCCTAACCGTCAGCTAGAGCAAATTCGTGAGTGTATCGCTCAGGGCGTCGACGGCATCATCATCATCCCGCAAGATGGCGACAGTGCTGTTACTATCATCAACGAAGCCCAAGCTGCTGATATACCGATTGCCGTGTTTAATCGCCCCCCGAATGACCGTTCACGCGGGATCACCGTGGTTGCCGACAATGTGAGCGCCACCGAACAAGCCGTTGAGTTTATTGCCCAGAAGGCGCTGCGTCAGTACGAAATTACCGGCGAACCGATTACCCCGCTGATTCTGGTAGGCGCCCTGCAAGACACGAACGCCATTGGTCGCCGTGATGGGTTCTACAATGTGATCAACCGCTACAACGAACGCTACCCGGGCTTGTTCAATACCCCTATTGAAGTTGCGACGGAATGGGACGCAGCGACGGCGTTGGCGAACCTCGAAGCAGCCATCACAGCAAACCCGAACGTTGACTTCATCTTCACATCGTCTGACTTCCTGTTCCCGACGATCCGCTCCGTCCTGGAGCCGCGTGGCATGTGGCAGCCGATGGGCACGCCCGGTCACGTACTGCTGGCAGGCTTGGATGGCGACGCGACCGCTTGTATGCTGATCGACGAAGGCTATGTCGATGGTACTGGCGTTCAGAATTTGTTCCTTGAAGCGCAGTTGACGCTTGATCGTATCTTGCAAGCAGTCGCCGCTGGCGAGACCCAGCCTAACGAAGTTCTGCTTGACCCCGGCTTCGCCTTAACGGCGGGGAATATCCACTTCCAACGCAGCGACATGTGGGGCTGTGTCCTGTATGACGAAGGCTTCCTAAACCAGTAAACCGTGTACAGAAGGGCGAGTTCTTTGGGAGTCGCCCTTCTTCTCTCTCCGTTCGGGCGTTCCGGCGCACCTCAGAAGATGAAGGATGATCTGTGTCTATACTTGATGATCGCTTGAGTTCGGCGCACGCACTGAGCCAGCGACAGGCGACGAAACCACGCAGCGGATCCCCAATAAGGCGGGCGATTCAAGACTTTCTTCTTTCAGACTACTTTGTTTTATATCTGACCTTGTTCTTTTTCATCACCGCCGCCATTTTCTTTCCTTCCTTGAGAAACCCCGGCAACATCGCCAACCAACTGCAAAACATGTGGCCGTTGTTAGCAGTGGCGATTGGTCAAACATTCGTACTGATCTTGGGTGGGATCGATCTATCAGTCGGCGCGACCATGGGTATCACCAGTGTGGTCGGCGCCATTGTCATGGCGCAAACGCTCGATCCGTCATTTTTTGATCGTAGCCCGCTGTGGGGTACTTTGATGCGTCCCGAAGGCGGTGTTCTGGCGGGCAGCGAATGGGCTGTCCCTGTCGGCGTAGTCGTGATGTTAGTAACTGGCACGTTGATTGGCTTCCTCAATGGCTACGCGATCACCCGTTTCAACCTTGCCCCTTTCATGGTGACGCTCGTAACGTCCACGTTTTTCGCCGCTTTTGCCCTATGGTTGACACAGTCGCGCAATATTTCCGGCTTGCCAGAAGCGTTTCTTAACTTGGGCAAAGGGGACATCCTATCGATCTATTTGGGTCCTAAACTCACCTCAGACATCGCGCGGCGCGACATTTTGTCGTTCATCACCTATCCATTCGTGATCTCTGTTGGACTGGCGTTCATCTCTCAATTTCTACTGTCGCGTACAGTCTTTGGTCGGCAGATGTTCTCCATCGGGACAAACCGCCGTGCCAGTGAAATTTCCGGTGTTCCCGGCAAAAGCGTGATCACGCGGGTGTATATGTTCAGCGGCTTCTGCGCGGCAGTAGCGTCGATTATGTACTCTGGGCGGATCGGCTTCGGGCAACCCTCACTCGGCGGCGGCAACTTGCTGCTCGACGTTATCGGAGCAGCGGTGATCGGCGGAACTAGTCTTTTTGGCGGTAAAGGATCAGTACGCGGAACATTCTTTGGTGTGGCTTTTTTCGTACTGCTTTCCAATATTTTGAACGCGATGCAATTATCGCCGTTCGTTATCGATGCGGTCAAAGGTGTGATCATTTTGCTGGCGGCGCTGATTGACATCACGCGCACCCGCTTGATTAATCGTGAGCAGCGCGTATGACCTCTTTACTCGAACTCCATAACCTAACCAAAGCCTTTTTTGGCATTGCTGCCGTAAAGGATGTCAGCCTGAGCATTAATGCCGGGGAAACACTCGGATTGATCGGGCAGAACGGCGCAGGGAAATCGACGCTGGTGAACATCGTTGGTGGTGTCGTCCATTCTGACAGCGGACACATGACCCTAAGCGAGCAGCCATACACTCCGCGCATCCCTGCCGACGCGCAGCACGCCGGAGTCGCGTTTATCCATCAAGAATTGAATCTGTTTACCAACCTGACTATCGCCGAAAACATCTTTATCAGCAATTTTCCGCGAATGGGTGTACTTCGTACCATCGACCGGGCGAAAATCAAGGCGCTGACCGGCGAATTATTAGCTTCGGTTGGGCTTGACATACCCTCTGATACCTATGTTGAGCGAATTTCTCCCGGTGAGCGTCAATTGGTCGAGATCGCCAAAGCGCTGTATCAGGATGCTTCATTGATTATTTTTGACGAGCCCACCACCTCACTGACGGCACGCGAGACCGAGCGCTTGTTCGCCATTATGGGGCAGCTTCGGGCGCAAGGCAAAGCGATTGTCTACATTTCTCATATCTTGGGCGACGTTCAAAAGTTATCCGATCAAATTGCAGTGATGCGCGATGGCGAACTCGTCGCCTGCGAACCTGCATCCGCATTGACAATCAAACGCATGATCTCCCTGATGGTGGGACGCAGCATCGAGCAGTTGTATCCGAAGCGTACCACCAGCCCGACCACTGATCCCCTGCTCACGGCGAAGAATATCAGCGCCAGTGGGATTGTGGAGGATATATCGTTCACACTCCACAAAGGTGAGGTGCTGGGTTTATTCGGACTCATGGGATCGGGACGCACCGAACTGGCACGCATGATTTTTGGTGCTGATCAATTTGAGAGTGGTGAAATCGTCGTTGAAGGCGAATTGGTTAGGAAGCCATCGCCGCGCAGCAGTATCCACAACAAAATCGCGTTCGTCACCGAAAACCGCCGCGAAGAAGGTTTGTTGATGAGCATCGACATTGCCAACAACATCAGCCTTGTATCGCTGCCTGAATTCGCGCGCAGTATGCTGCAAGTCATCGATCAGCGGCAGATGTTTGACTCGGCACGCGAGACGGCGAACACCTTGCAGCTTAAAAGCGGCGATATTCGCCAGCAGCCCGTCAAATCGTTGAGCGGCGGTAATCAACAAAAGGTTGTGATCGCTAAATGGCTGCTGTCGCGTCCGTCGATTTTTATCATGGATGAGCCGACACGCGGGATCGATGTCGGCGCGAAATACGAAATCTACACCATCATTGACCGCTTGGCGGCAGAGGGCAGCGGCGTGTTGATCATCTCCTCAGAATTAGAAGAGTTGATCGGCATGTGTGATCGCATCCTCGTGATGAGCCGCGGCGAAATCTACGGCGAATTCACGCGCGAACAATTTCAGGACGAACGAATATTGCGCGCTGCTTTCCGTGAGCAGGATTTGCCGATGATGAGCGTGCATGATGGACAGGCGAAACGAGATTAACTATGCAGAAGCAGCCTTTCAATGTATTTCGATTTTTTCTGAACAATTCGACGATTTTCCTGTTCATCGCCGTCTTTATCATCTTCGGGTTGTCTTCGCCGCGCACGGCGATCGGGGACACTGGTATTGATTTCCCGCGCTTCTGGTTGCCAGAAAACATCCTGAACATCATTAAACAGGCGGCGGTGTTTGCCGGGATCATCGGTGTGGGCATGACCTTCGTGCTGCTGACTGCCGGGATCGACCTGTCGGTTGGGTCGAATATGTACCTATCAGTCGTGTGCGCGGGCTTACTCATGCGTTCCAGCGGATTGGAGATTGTTCCTGCGCTGTTCGTGTCGTTGTTGGTCGGCACACTCTACGGCGCGTTCAATGCGTTCTGTATTGTGCGATTGAAGATCATCCCGTTTATGACCACGCTTGCTACCCTTGTGGTCGGACGCGGGCTAGGCACGGCGCTAACCTCGTCGCAGCAAATCGATTTCCCCGAACGGATGAATGCCTTCGGACAAACGATGGTGTTCGGGGTGATCCCCATGCCGATTGTGGTGTTCGTGCTGGTTGTGTTGGCAGCGTGGTTTATCCTGACACAGACGCAGTTCGGACGGCAGGTCTATGCCGTCGGCAATGACATCGACGTGGCGAAGAAAGCAGGCATCAATACGGATCGCAACCTAGCGATGGTGTATATCATCTCTGGGTTCTGCGCGGGACTCGCCGGTTTTGTCCTTGCTTCTCAGCTAGGCGGACGGGTGGATCGCAGTTTTGGCGAAACACGCGAATTTGATGCTATTGCGGCGGCAGTTCTGGGCGGCACGAGCTTGTTCGGTGGTGTCGGCAATGTGTTTGGCACGGTGATCGGTGCGATGCTGATCCAGATGGTTGGCATCGGCTTACAGTTCAACCTCGTCAATCTGTATCTACAGCCGATGGCGCGCGCGTTCATCATTTTCCTTGCCATTTTCTTTGACAGCTTACGCGAAGCTAACTATAAAAAGCTCAAACGGCGTTTCATTCGCCCTGTCCATAGCGCCAGTTCTGAAGCTCGCGCTGCTGACGCTGGAGACTGATCATGCGCTCTCGTGTGCTTGATGGCAGTGGTTTGCCGACAGCAGAGCGGGTCACACTGCGTGCGGGCAAGCTAACGCTGGACTATAAAGCCGGGATGGTACGCTACATCCGTCTTGGGAACCATGAGGTCGTGCGTGGGATTTATACCGCTGTACGCGATCACACGCATGAGCAGCAAATCGTGATCGTAAATGGCATCGGTGGCACATTTAAGCTGAAATCGCTTGACGAAACGACAGCAGACCGGGCAATACGCGATTCGGAAGGCTATTGTGCATCTCCGGGTGAACAGATCATAGTGGACGCCGCTGGACTGGTTCTCAACCTGCTGCCGTATGCCGTCGTGCGTTTGGATCAAAGCTCATGAATGACCGGATTATCGCGCATTACTTGATCGAAACGGCGCAAGACCCTACCGCCGCCGCCGAAATGATGGCGGGTGAACAATCCGCCGGGACATTCGTTAGGGTCCCCGGTGAAACACCCGAACTGCTGGCAGCACACGGCGCACGGGTCGAAAAGCTGACTCTGCTGGATGCGGTTGACAGCGCCGCGCTGCCCGGAAGCAAACTACCAAAAACGTTTGACGGCAAATTTCAGCGGGCGCAAGTCACGCTGTCATTCCCATTTGCGAATATCGGTGCATCGCTGACGGCGTTGTTTTCGACGGTGGCGGGCAACCTGTTTGAGCTAGGCGCGTTCAGCGGCTTAAAACTGCTCGATGTTGAAATCCCCACTGAGGTCGCTGCGGCGTATCGCCTCCCTGCATTTGGCGTTGCAGGCACACGGCGCTTGGCAGGGGTTACAGATCGCCCGCTGTTTGGCACGATCATCAAGCCAAGTGTCGGTTTGACACCCGATCAAACCGCCGATCTCGTGCGGACGTTGTGTGAAGCGGGCTTGGATTTTGTGAAAGACGACGAACTCCAGACCAATTCTCCGCATTCCCCGCTGGAAGTGCGCGTCAAAGCGGTGATGCGCGTGATCAATAACCATGCCGAACGTACAGGCAAAAAGTTGATGTACGCCTTCAACATCACGGGCGATCTCGATGACATGCGGCGCGGTCATGATATTGTGCTGGCACACGGCGGAACGTGCGTCATGATCAACCTGATCTCGGTTGGCTTCGTCGGCGTGATCGAGCTGCGCCGCCATGCTCAACTGCCGATTCATGGACACCGGGCAGGCTGGGGAATGTTCAATCGTCACCCGCTGCTCGGCATAGAATTTCCAGCGTTCTCGAAATTCATGCGATTGGCAGGCGTCGATCACCTCCACGTCAACGGCTTACGCAACAAATTCTGCGAAACCGATGCCAGCGTGATCAATTCAGCGCGTGATCTGCTAACGCCCATGCCGGAGATCGGCGCGGTGGTGCTGCCCGTGTTCTCGTCGGGTCAATCTGCTAAACAAATCCCTGATACCTTTGCGGCACTGGGCAGCAAGGATTGGCTCTATCTGGCGGGCGGCGGGATCATGGCGCACCCGAACGGCGCGGCGGCTGGTGTTCATGCGCTGCAACAAGCATGGGATGCTGCGCGCACCGGTACGCCGTTGTCAGAATATGCGCGCACTCACATTGAATTGGCAAATGCACTCGAAAGGTTTGGCGGGTGATGACCAACTCGCGTCTTCTGCTTACGTTTTACGGGGACGACTTCACCGGTTCTACGGATGTGATGGAAGTCCTCGAATGGGCGGGCGTTCCGTCGCTGCTATTCCTTGAGCCGCCAACGCTCGAACTGCTGCAAATGCGTTTCCCCGATGTTCGTGCAGTGGGAGTCGCGGGCGTCAGCCGGAGCATGAGTCCGGCGCAGATGGATACCGATCTACCGCCGATCTTCACGGCGCTGAAGACATTGGAAGCTCCTTTGTTTCACTACAAAATCTGTTCGACCTTCGATTCGTCCCCAACGATTGGCAGCATCGGTCACGCGACGGAGATCGGTCTGGGCGTGTTCGGGGAACAGGTCGTACCGTTGATCGTCGGCGCGCCGTTCTTACGCCGTTACGTCGCTTTTAGCAATCTATTCGCTCGCGTGGATGATGTCACCTACCGGCTCGATCGTCACCCGACGATGAGTAAACATCCGCTGACACCGATGAATGAAGCCGATCTACGCGGTCATCTCGCGCAGCAAACCTCACGGCGTATTGCGGCAGTGAACATACTGCATCTGGATCAGCCCGTCGATACACGACGCGCCTACTATCAAGGCTTACAGGACACGGGCGCGGAAATCGTCGTCTTCGACACGATTGACGATGACCATTTGCGTGCCATCGGTGATTTACTCGCAAACACGGCAAACGCTCATACAGGCGATCAGCCGTCGTTGGTCGTCGGCTCTTCCGGCGTAGAAAAAGCATTAACCTTGCACTGGCGGTCAACTGGTGCACTTGACGAACCGCGAACGCCAGCGGCGGCGGGTGCTGTCCGCCAGTTGATTGTCGTTTCGGGCAGCGCCGCGCCAGCAACAGCGGGGCAAATCCAGTGGGCGGGCGAGAACGGTTTTGTGCTAATGCGGCTCAACTCGGCACGGTTGGTTGATCCCGCATTTGCAGAAAGTGAACGTGAAGCGGCGGTCAATGAGGCGCTGCAACATTTGAGCGCGGGTGCAAGCGTCGTGCTGTACAGCGCGTGTGGTCCCGACGATCCGCACATCGCCGAGACGAAGGCGCATCTGAAGGCGCTGGCGCTCGATCCGCAAACGGTTGGTGCGCGACTCGGTACACAGCAGGGCATGATTTTGCGCGCACTGCTTGAAAAAACCGGACTGCATCGGGCGGTTGTGACGGGCGGTGATACCTGTGGTTACGCGGCTCGGCAGTTGGGCATTTACGCGCTGTCCGCCGTGATGCCGGTTGCTCCGGGTGCGCCCTTATGTCGTGGTTATTCTGCCGATCCCGCCTTTGATGGACTGCAAATTTCCCTCAAGGCAGGACAGGTCGGTAAAGTGGATTATTTTGGCAGTATCTTGCACGGTTCAATCTAGGAGAGAAGTAACATGACTATCAAGGTCGCCTTACTAGGCGCTGGCGGCAAAATGGGACAGCGGATCACCGATAATATGATGAGACACCCTGACAAGTACGATATGGTATATGTGGAAGTCAGTGAACTTGGGATCGCTAACCTTGCTAAACGCGGGTTGAAACCCACGTCGCAAGCAGAGGCGCTCAAAGACGCCGATGCCGTTATTCTGGCACTTCCCGACAAGCTGATCGGCAGAATCACCCGCGAGATCATAGAGGACTTGAAACCGGGCGCGATGGTCGTCAGCCTTGACCCTGCCGCCGCGTATGCCGAAGTCATCCCGCTGCGCGAAGACCTGACCTATTACGTGACGCATCCGTGCCATCCGCCGATGTTCAACGACGAGGTGACCGAAGAAGCGCGTACCGATTGGTTCGGCGGCGTGAAAGCCAAACATCATGTCGTGTCGGCGCTGCATCGTGGACCCGAAGAAGATTGGGCAAAGGGTGACCAGATTTCCCGTGATATGTACGCCCCCGTGCTGAACAACTACCGAATCACGGTGGAACAGATGGCAATCCTCGAACCGGCATTGGTCGAGACGTTTGCTGCGACCTGCATCAGCGCGATTAAGGAAGCCTACGACATCGCCGTGCAGATGGGTGTCCCGCCGGAAGCGGCATGGGAATTCCTCTCCGGTCACGCACGGATCGAATTCGCCATCATTTTCGGCTTCTCCGGTTTCCCGTTCAGCGACGGCGCGAAACTGGCGATCAAGAACGCTTACGACAAGATTTTCAAGCCGGATTGGAAAGAGCAGATCATGAACCTCGACGCATTGAAACGCAGCGTCGCGGAAATTACTGACAGCCTCGATCACCAAGGGTAATTTATGTCCACGCTGGCGCACTACGAGCAGGTATTATCCGCAGTAGGGGAAGACTATCGTATTCTTCCACTACAGGGAAGCGCCTCGCTGCTAATCACGCGGCGAGGCGCACGGGTGTTGGGCGTATTCCCCTCACCAGACGCCGAAAATCTGTTGTGGACGAGCCGCGCTTTTGACTCGGTGGATTCTTTTCGGGCGTTCACGACCCGCACCGACGGTTGGAGTTGGAACTTGGGCGGGGATCGCTGTTGGGTCGCGCCGGAGATCAATTACAACGTGCAGGATCGACGCGATTTTGGCGGCACATGGCATATTCCCGCTGAAATGGATCCCGGTAATTATCATCTTACCGAAGATCATGGCACGATGAGTCTAACAGCGGAAATGCGCCTGACTGCCTATGAGCATGGGGCAGCGATTGGAACGGCGCACATCCATACAGAGCGAGTGCTTCATCTCACATCCAATCCGCTGGCGAGGCATCCCGCAATGACGGGTGATGTGGTGTATCTGGGCTACGAACAGCAGGTTACGCTAAAGCAGTTAGGCGATCAACTGCCCGTACCGAGCGAAATCTGGAATCTCGTACAGTTGAACGCGGGCGGCACATTGATTATCCCGGTGCTTGGCGAAGTCGCGGCGTCCGATTATGTCGGAGATGTCCCCGCCTTTGCGCGGACGACTCACGGTGGGGTGCTGCATTTGCCGCTCAACGGGAAGCATCAATTTAAGCTCGGCTACAAATCGCTGTGCATGACCGGACGTATGGGATATCTGCATGATCTCCCGGACGGACGCGCCTATTTGCTGGTGCGGAACTACTTCAACGATCCGGCGAACTTCTACGCCGAAGAACCTCCCGATCAACCGGGCAATACCGGACATTCAGTCCATATCTACAATGATGGCGGCGGCGCGGGGAATGGGCGTCCCTTCTGCGAAATGGAATGCAGCGGGCGCACGCTTGGCACGTTTGACAGTTTTGCGCGTTCGGCAACGAGTGATACTTTCAGCCTGTGGGCATATGTAGGCGCACGCACGGCGATTGATGAAATTGCGCTGGCGTTAGTGGGAAGTTCAACATGACTGTGTTGGGATTAGGCACCTACGGCGTTGGTTGGGCAATCGGCGTACCGGGGTATGAGCCACCGGATCAGCCGCTGGATGCATTCCGCTTGCTTCGATTAGCGGATGAACTCGGCTTACGATTGGTGCAAATTGCGGATAATCTGCCGTTGGACGCACTCGACAGCGCGGCGTGTGAACGCCTACGCACCGAAGCACAGCAGCGCGGCATAGCCATTGAGGTGGGTACACGCGGAATCCAGACTGATCACCTGCACAGTTACCTTGAGATCGCCGCCTATTTCGGCTCCCCCATCCTGCGGGTCGTCGTTGACTCGCACGATCATCATCCGACGCCGGATGAAGTAGTGAGCTTGGTACGGTCGGCGCTCCCTGCACTGAAGGCGGCTGGAATGACGCTGGCGATTGAAAATCATGACCGCTTCAAAGCGCAGATACTGGCAGACATCATCAGAACGCTCGATGATCCGCATGTCGGCATTTGCCTCGATACGGTGAATTCGTTCGGGGCGCTGGAAGGTCCCGATGTGGTCGTGGCAGCGCTGGCGCCCTATGTAGTTAATTTGCATCTCAAAGAATTCGTCGTGCGGCGTTCGCCTCATAATATGGGTTTTGAAGTGACGGGCGCACCCGCCGGACAGGGAATGCTGGATGTTTCGTGGCTGCTGAAGACTTTATTGGCGCAAGGACGCATATTCAATGCCATCATCGAAACATGGCTCGCGCCGCAAGCCACTATGCAAGCCACAATTGCCACAGAAGACGATTGGGTGCGGCAAAGCGTTGCGTATTTACGCACGTTACTCACAGATTGAAGGACTCATGACCTCGAAACTACGCTTTGCAATGTTGGGAACAGGCTTCTGGTCATATTATCAACTCGCGGGTTGGTTGCAAACAGGCGATGTCGAATGTGTCGCGCTGTACAACCGGACCAAATCGAAGGCGCTCAAGCTGGCAGAGCAGTTTGGCATTCCTGCCTCGGCGGTTTATGACGATCCAGCGGCGCTGCTGGATCACGAAACACTCGACTTTGTAGATATTTGCACCAACGTCGAAACGCATTTCCCGCTGACCCAATTAGGAGCAGCCCATGGTTTGCCGATTGTGTGTCAAAAGCCCATGGCAACCACCCTCGCCGAATGTGAAGCTCTGGTTCAGTCCTGCAAAACGGCGGGCGTTCCTCTGTATATCAACGAAAACTGGCGCTGGCAGTACCCGATCCGCCAGTTGAAAAAGGCATTGGATACCGGACGAATCGGGAAAGTATTTCGCGCGTCTATCGACTACCGTAACAGCTTCCCGGTCTTCGATAATCAGCCATTCCTGAAAGAAATTGAGCAGTTTATCTTGACGGATATTGGCAGCCACATCCTAGATACGGCTCGTTTTCTGTTCGGGGAGGCAGCGACTCTGTACTGTCAATCCTATCGGGTACACGCCGACATCAAAGGCGAGGACGTTGCCACCGTCGTGCTGACTATGGAAAACGGCGCAACCGTAATCTGCCTGATGAGCTATGCCAGCCGCCGTGAACATGATCGCTTTCCCGAAACCTATGTGCAAATTGAAGGCGAACAGGGTTTCCTAGAACTTGCCCCGGACTTTTGGCTGCGGGAAACGACCGCCGATGGCACGTATGCAACCCGGCATAAGCCGCCGCATTTCCCTTGGGCAGACCCGGCGTATGATCAAGTCCATTCCAGCATTTACACGGCACAGTTGAATATCGCACGGGCGCTTAAGGGCTTAGAAGCCTGCGAAACAAGCGGCGATGATAACCTGAAAACCATGCAGCTCGTGTTTCAGTCCTACCAATCGACTGCCAGCGGTCAGGTGATTACGCTCAAGTAAGTTGCGCGCGTTTACTCTAAATGGACTGGATTACGGTCTGCGGCATATTTTCGTTGGTGCCAGTACGGGTACGGGATCGGTGGCACGCTCACGGAATCTAACCGCGTCATTTCTTCGTCTGTAAGCTGCCAAGTGATCGCGTGGTGCTTGCGGGATCAAAGTTGGATAATTCGCAGACGCCCCAGCAGCGCGGGTTGCAAGTCCCCTGCTTGGGCAGGTTGAACTGTTAAAGCAACTCCTGATCCCATAGCGGGTATGGGGTGAAAACAGAAGCGAGCAGCATCAGCCCGTAGTATTGAAAAACACGATCCCTTCGTGTTCACAATCTGGTAGTTCGTCGGGACAGCGTTGTTCTATCCCTTGATGAGGTCGACGTTGATTGTAGAAGGCGACGTACTCGTCTAACACCTGCTGCAGGTGGGGTTGGCTGAAAATCAAAACAGGATCGAGACATTCTTCCCGAATGGTTCGCACCCCAGCGCTCGGCAACAGCGTGGGCATTCGGCGTTCGATAAGGGGTACAAAGCACTGTTATCGCTTCGTTAGAATCTCATTTTCGGATAGTACGGGACATCCGTTTACTCCACTATTCGGGGTAAAGCTCAGGGTCAGCGTGTCCGCCGCAAGGTACAGACGCGCCTAAGGACGAAAATCCGCCTCTACGAGAAATTCAGACAGCGGTGTAAAGGAGAAATATGATACTTACATAGTTGACGTTGCTCAACTCACCGTTTAGCCGGCAAGCATTTCAGCAAGAACAGAAGACTCGCGCAAGCTGTCATCTTTGCCGACCTGCTGACAAGCTGAAATGCTTGGCTAAAATACGCATCTGTGTAAGGCGAATGACTAGAATATCTCGGTCGGTGTCATTCATCTTCATCCAGTTATCGGTTTGTGTGAGGTCGTATTCCAGCGCACGATGCGGCTCAATTCGTAGGTACGGCGTGCCATGTCACGAACGCTGACACTGCCAAAGCCAACGACACACGTCTTAAGTATATCGTTGAATGGCGCAACCCATTTTTCGGGCATTACTCCTGCACCCAGAGTTATGCCCATAATCGAGCCAACACTGGCACCGTTGCAATCCGTATCGTAGCCCAGTTGAACCGCAGTCGTGATTGCACGCTCAAACAGGACTGCGGGTAGCTCAGTGCCATCTCCCCATCCATACAGCAATGCCGCTGCCACACAGCAGGCATTATTGATCGTTCCAGCAAAGCCACAGTTATCAAAATGCTTACGGATGCGTTCGCCAGTTTTCCACCAGTCTTGATCCTGATGATACCAATCAATCACCTGATGGATTGCCTCGTTAAAACGTGACCGTGTGGGAACCTGCGCCAACCCGGTCAAGATGATCTGTTCCATATCCAGCAGGGTAAATGCTGCCGCATTCATGGCGCTAATCCACATCGAGCCATAAATACCCGTCTTGCGGTGCGTTAGATAAGCATCCCGCCATGCATATTCAGCCGCGAGTTCCGGATTACCTGGACAAACATAACCGTATACATCTGCTCGGATTTGCGCGCCAAGCCACTCCACACCAGGGTTCAGAAATCCTGTGATCGCTTCGAGATCAATATCTTTCGGCTCATGTTCGCCGACTGCCTGTGCCAGGTTGAGGTAGACGACATGTTCGGGTCCCCATGTCCACAAAAACGGTATGGAATTTAACCAGTTCATACCTACATCGAGCGTCGTGAAATCGGGACCTTGTTTTTCGAGCAGCTTGATCGCCAGACACATATAATTCAGGTCGTCATCTTCCTGTGCGTAGTGAACATAGCCGCGCATACTCGGCACACAATCGCGCCGGAGAGGTCGCTCATTACGGGACAGTGACGGCACGAAATTATCTAATGGATAAGCATTTGCGCCTTCAAGGTAAGAGCGAATTTGTTGCTGATTCATGTCCATTTCTAGCGGTTTACCCAAAATGCAGCCCGCAATCCTCCCTAACCATGCCCCATAAATTTTCTGGTGTATTTCTGACTCCGCCAGAAAAAAGGGAGGAGGAGTACTGGCTGAGCGCTCTTGACGGATCCCCTCAAGGTCAGAAGGCTCACAATAATGCCAATCAACACGCATAGGTAGAGATTTCAGGCGTTCGTGTAGACCTATCAGTGCGCTGTAGTCGGATCCTGCTTGCTCCCATGCTTCATACATGCCATCCAGTTGAAAGCCCTGAAGCTCCCTTTGTCCAATTTCTTGACGAATACGTTCGGCGACAATTTCGACCTTGAGAGCCATATATCCTCTTTAACTAAGCGCAAAATGCAACTCAATAAACGGTGTAGATGATACTGTTTCGATGGACTGCCCCGGTAAACTCACCCGCAGCAAAGTATTGACCGATGTGCTTTCCACCCGCACCTGTGCCGAGGTACCATCCTGGGCTACCTTGAGGGAAGCACTCACCCGACCATATGCGGTAGGAAAGTTACGGAAGGCAATGCTCGCGCCAGCTTGCAGCCACTTTGGGGGAACACCAGCGAACAGAAGCAACCCGTCTTGCCATTCTTCGACTAGGACCGCTCGTTGCAACAGCCACATTTCGGCTTGCGACCATCCATGCGGTGTGATGCTATCAAACCGATGACAGCCGCGTAACATCGGAATGAGTGTGACACCCTGTACGGCATTTTCTGTGCCAACGCCATTTCCACCCTCACGCCAACCCTAAAGTCCTGGCAAGTCTTGATGAGCCAGGCGATAATCCAGCACTTGCCACACAGGTTCGAGTTCGCCTAGCAAAAGCGCATTATGTGCCTGTGACATTTCAAAATACAGCCAATAGGGTTCAGGCTGAAAATACCCATCTTTATAGCGGCTGCTTTGCCACCACCTCATGAATTGCTCATGCACTGCTTCCGGTTTCCAAGCCTGCGTGGGCCATAACAGGCTGTTGACTGTGCGTTCTTCATCAAAAATTTCCGGTTGTTTGTGGCAATAAGCCCGGTACACACTGAAAAGCGCCTCAGCTTCGGTTTGATAGCGTTGCGTGTCAGTCGTATAGCCCAGTTTTTGGGCGGCATAGGCAGCTTCCCGAAGTCCAGCCAGCGCCCACTGATTCACCCACCCCAACGAATAGTTGATGCCGTGATCCATTGCCCCCCTGATGATGCCATCCTGCGCCGCATCACAAATCACCCCGGCAGTGCGCTCCGCATGGGTGAAGGCAAGCACAGGCGTATCGCTGAACACCTGTATCGGCTCAGTAGCGCGGCGCATGGCAAACAACCAGTCACACTTGCGTTGAATCGCCGCGTAGACTCGCGCCAACCAATCCCGATCCCGGGTGATGCGGTAATGCTGTGTCAACGCCCAGATGCCCTGACCTGGAGCATCGCCTTCAGCCCCGAACCCGCCAAAAAAATCGTTGCGGACGCAGTATTCAGTCGCTGCTCTTGCTTGTTCATGCCAGCCTGCTAGGTCAAAACAGCGAATGATGTAAATGCTGTCGCGCAACCAGGGCAATGGATAACTTAGAGGCGCAATCCGCGCCTGATCGCCGACTGAAGCGGTGAGCATATGCTGAAGACCTGCAAAAAAAGCATCACGGAATGCTTCATCGGGTATCTCAAGTTCTAGCGTGTGCAGGCGCGACTGCCAATCCGCTAAGTGTGCCTGCACACGAGATGCAAAGGCATCAGGAAAGGGTTGAGCCCGAGAGGGTAGATCATGTTGCAGGTTGCCATACGTCTGAAGTGGACAATCAAAACATAGTTCCCATGATTCGCCGGGCTGAAGCGTGACATCGCAGCGTGCGAGTCCGAAACACCAGCCATCAGAATCTTCGGCAGACTGCGCCGTTGGTACCTGACCCTGCTGGGCTAGTGGTGACGGATCACCCACATCACAGCCGATTTGATGAGGCTGCTGATCGAAGGCGATTAAAGGTAGATGACGTTGTTGAAGCCAGAAACTTCGCTTATCGGTCCCAATGCATAAGTCTTTCACGGGTCCACCAGCCGGTCCCAGTGAACGAAGCGCGATAAATGCCTGAAATTCAATTGGCTGCTGGCTATGACTGGTAACTTGCAAACGTCCACACACCGCTTCAGAGCGTTGCCGCGATGTACCGTCCTGGAACAGGGTATGACGCACTGCCAGATCGTTCCATTGGACATCACAATGAATGACAGGAAGATGCCCACCTTCATAATGCCAGCGAAGATCGTCAATAGCAGCCGTTTCTGTGGCGAAAAACGCGCCGCTCTCAGGCAGACGCAACCACCATGTTATGCCGAACGTCCGCATCCCCGGCGAAAAAACGTTGCCCGGTTCAACCGTCGTTTTGACAGCCTCTGGAGCACCGGGTTCCCCGATAAATACACGCACATCGGAGCGAGGTGGAAGCCACTCTGGATGCTGGTTGAGTTTCTGAAGTGTATCGAATGAAGCCATATGTTGTGATCTTTCAAGCAGGGGCGAGTTATGGCTCACCCCCTAGCCACCGGACATCAAACAAAAGTTCGGAATCGCGACGATAGAGAGGGGTTCAACGAGTGCTAATCGACGCTCAAGGAAATCCCATCCGAGGTGGAACAGACTCAAATCACGCCGGTCAGAGCGGTGAACCTCGTTCGTGAGCTGGTAGGTGATGACATGTTCGTCCAGCGCGATCAA